>NZ_LOSU01000063.1:0-190394 GCF_001522185.1 Burkholderia sp. RF2-non_BP3
ACCTCGGGCACTTCCGGTACCTCGGGCACTTCCGGCACCTCGGGCACTTCCGGTACCTCGGGCACTTCCGGTACCTCGGGCACTTCCGGTACCTCGGGTACCTCCGGCACTTCCGGCACGTCGGGCACCTCCGGTACCTCGGGCACTTCCGGCACCTCGGGCACTTCCGGCACCTCCGGCACCTCGGGCACCTCCGGCACCAACGTCACCCCGCTCGGCAACGTCATCCAGCAAACCGGCACGCTCGTCACGGCACTCGGCACGACGGTCGCGAACGGCGGTTCGCAGATCGGCGGCGTGCAAGTTCCGGGCACGAACCCGACGACGGCCACCAGCATCGGCAACGCGGTCACCAGCCTCGGCAACGGCGTGCAGTCGCTCGGCAACGGCGTCGCGGCCGGCCTCGGCTCGATCGGCGTGTCGCCGAACCCGCTCGGCCCGACGCTCACGTCGACCACCGGCCTGCTGACCGGCGCCGGCAGCGCGGTCAACAACCTCGGCAACGCGGTGACGAGCCTCGGTACCGGTCCGCTGTCGCCGCTCGCGCCGGCGACGACCCTGGTCGGCAGTCTGGTCAACACGGTCGGCACCGCGGTCAACTCGACCGCATCGGCGCTGAACACCGCGCTGAACAGCGCGCCGGTCCAGCAACTCGAGACGCAGCTCGGCAGCGTGATCAACCCGATCACGAACACGCTGACCGGCGGCGTCACGACGCCTGGCGCCACGCAGATGCTCGGCGGCGCGACCCTGCTCGGCGCTCCGCTCAGCGGCCTGCTGAACACACTCGGCAGCGGCCTCGGCCTCGCCGGTACGCAGGTCGGCAACGCGACCGGCAACCCGGTCGGCACGAGCGCAGGCAGCAGCGTGTCCCAGCTCGGCAACACGGTGTCGTCGGCTGGCGGCCTGCTGTCCGGCGGCAGCTCCAGCAGCGGCACCAACCCGCTCGCGCCGATCACCGGCCTGCTCGGGACGCTGACGGGCGGGCTCGGCGGCGGCAGCAGCTCGAGCGGCTCCGGCGGCACCAGCGGGACGAGCGGCACCAGCGGCGGCCCGCTCGCGCCGATCACGGGCCTTCTCGGCACGGTGACGGGCGCGCTCGGCGGTCTCGGTTCGAGCGGTACGGGCGGCACCAGCGGCACGAGCGGTACCAGCGGCTCGGGCATCGGCGGCCTGCTTGCACCGGTCACCGGCCTCGTCAACTCGCTGACGCCGCTTGGCGCAAGCCTCACCGGCACGGTCACGACACCGGGCGGCAACCTGACCGGCAACCTCGGCGGTGCGCTGACGAGCGGCCCGGTCGGCACGCTGACGGGCTCGCTGACCTCGCCGGCCGGCGCGCTCGGTGCGCTCGGCACGGCCAGCCCGGGCGGCGCGGCCGGCACGGTGACGACGCCGTCCGGCAGCGGCGCCGTCACGGCCGGCCTCACCGGCAGTTCGAACGGCACCACCACGGCTGGCGCGACCAACCTGCTGGCACCGGTGACGAACCTGCTCGGCGGTCTGCTCGGCGCCGTCCCGAAGAAGTAACGCTTCACCTATCAGAACCACAGGCCAGTGGCCGGGCACATACCAATCCAAAGCCCGGCCGACGGCCGGCGCCACCCGCCAGGCGGGGGCGCCGGCCCTCATCCCGACGAGGATCCGATCATGAACTCCACGCTCGACGGCATCGCCGCGGTCCAGGACCGCCCGCCCCGTTCCGCCACGCCATTCCGCGCGGGCCTGCTCGGCATCGCGGCCGGCCTCTTCGCGCTGTGGATCACGCGCGACCAGCCGAACCTCGACGCGGCCACGCGCGCGGTCATCGCGAGCCTCGCGATCATCGGCACGATCGCGCTGCACGAAATCTTCATCTCGCGCGTCTACCTGCGCCCGAGCGCGGGACTGTCGCGGCAGGCCGTGCGCCCGCTCGGGCTCGCTCGCGTCGCGACGCGGCTCGGCGCGCTGACGTCGATCTACGCCGGCATCGGCATGATCTACTGGCTGCTGCCCGAATATCACGGCGCGTTCTACCTGCCGTTCTGGTCGCTGCTGCGCTCGCTCGCGCCGTACGTGATCGTCGCCGCGCCGTTCTACTTCGCGTGGATGGATCGCCACCAGCGCGAAACCGACGACGCGTACCTGCTGTGGGGCCGCTACCTGTTTCGCCGCGAGAAGCCCGCGAGCTGGCAGCCCGTGCGCGAGATGCTCGCCGGCTGGGGCGTGAAGGCGTTCTTCCTGCCGCTGATGACCGTCTACCTGTCGAAGGATGCCGATCACCTGAGTGCGTCGCTTGCGAACGCGCTGCACGCGCCGATGACGCTCGCGACGTTCGTATTCCTGTACGACCTGTCGTTCACGATGGACCTGATGTTCGGCACCGTCGGCTATCTGTGCACGTTCCGCATCCTCGACAGCCACGTGCGCACCGTCGAGCCGACCACGCTCGGCTGGGTCGCCGCGCTGATGTGCTACCAGCCGTTCTGGTCGCTGATCTCGAACAACTACATCCGCTACGAAGGCTCGCTGTTCTGGGACAACTGGCTGCTGTCCGCGCCGACGCTGCGCGTGATCTGGGGTGCGGCGATCATCCTGCTGCTGATGACCTACGCGCTGTCGACGATCTCGTTCGGGCTGCGTTTCTCGAACCTCACGAACCGCGGCATCATCACGTCGGGCCCGTATCGTTTCACGAAGCATCCGGCGTACATCACGAAGAACCTGTCGTACTGGATGGTGTCGGTGCCGTTCGTCGAACCGCTCGGCTGGCAGGTCGGGCTCATGCACTGCGCGGGGCTCGTCGCGGTCAATCTGATTTACTACACGCGGGCGAAGACGGAGGAGCGTCATTTGATGCGTGATCCTGACTATCGCGCGTATGCCGAGTGGATCGCGCAGCATGGGTTGTTCGCGCGAATCAGGCAGGCGTTCGGGGTGCGGCAGGCGGTGTGAGGCGGCGACGGGCAGCCGGGCAGTATGTGATTTCGAGACAACCGCCGGCAAACGGCATCGACACGCGCGCCCCCTTGCGACCAATTGTCGCGAAACACCCCGATTCGCCGCGTTTCGTCGCTTTTCTCCCGCAGTCCGATTGCCCGCCCCGTGCTCGTCGCGTATGGTGCTGACCGTCCGCGCGCCTGCCGCCCGGACCTCCGACCGTCGTCCCGCACGACGGCCGCGCGGGCCGTGCCCGCCATCACCGTCTCCGCGGCGCCGCATTCGGCGCCGCGCGTTCATGAGGAGAGAGGCGTGATCCACAAAGTCCTGATCCTGTTCGCACTCTGCATCGCAGGCCTCGCCGCGATCGCCGCCGGTTTCCAGCACATCCCCAGCTGATTCGCGGCCCCGGCTCGCTCGCCGAGCCCGGGGGCCGCTGCCATTTCCTTTTCCCGTTTGCGATGAACCCCTTTCTCGATGCGCCCGGGACGGGCGCCTTTTGCCATGCGTATCGACGTACAGCATTCCCAGCACGACATCGACGATGAACTCGACACGCTCTACGCGCGTCTGCACCAGCCGGGCCATCGCCTGCACGGCCTGCCGGCCGTCGCGCTCGGCGACTCGGGCCTGATCGTCCGCCACCGCGAGGCCGACGGCGAATACTTCCTTTACGTCGAGGATCCGTCGGCCCGGCAGCTCGCCGGCTACACGATCTTCAACCGGCTCCCCGAACTGCCGCGCCGCGCGGACCGCTACCTGCGCGCGCCGCACACGCGGCTGCGCGGGTCCGCGCAACGCAAGGGGCTCGCGACGACGCTGTATCGATGGGGCCTCGACGCGGGCCTGTGCCTGATCAGCGGCGCACGTCAGTCGATCGGCGCGGCGCAGCTCTGGACCGCGCTCGCGCACGACTACCGGCACGGCTTCGTCGACGTCGAAGGCCGCGCGCTGCGCTATCTCGGCGAGGCCGTCGCGGACGACGTGTACGGTGCGCTGCATACGCGCCGGCTGTTGCTCGGCAACGGATGGACACTCGGCGACCTGACGCGCGTAACCGGGATGATCGATACGCTCGCCGCGGAGCGTCAGGACGTGAAGTTTTCGCGGGAAGGACGCGACTGGCATCGCCTGCACCGCATCGCGAACGCGCGCCACGTCGCTCACGCACCGATGAGATAATCCGTCGGATTCGCGCGGCGTCGCCGCGCAAGCCACCCTCCCCGACGCTCCTTGATGGCTACCGAACTCCGAACCGATTCCGAACGCCGCATCGACATCGTCGCGCTGTGCGGCAGCCTTCGTGCGCAGTCGTACAACGCGGCGCTGCTGGACGCAGCCGCACGCGTCGCGCCGCGCGGGATGCGCATTACGCGTTTCGATCGTCTCGGCGAGTTTCCGCTGTTCAATCCCGATACCGAATATCCGTCGCCGGCCGCGGTGCGCGACCTGATCGAGCGGCTGAACGCGGCGGACGGCGTGCTGATCGCGAGCCCGGAATACGCGCACGGCGTGACGGGCGTGATGAAGAATGCGCTGGACTGGGTCGTGGGATGCGAGGCCGTGGTGTACAAGCCGGTCGCGGTATTGAACGCGTCGCCGCGCGCGACGCATGCGGACGCGGCGCTGCGCGAAACGCTGTCGGTGATGTCGGCGTGCATCGTCGAGCGCGCGTCGATCACGTTGCCGATCCTCGGCAGCCGGCTCGACGCGGCGGGCATCGCCGCGCATCCGCCGTTCGCGTCGGCGCTGACCGACGCGCTGCACGCGCTGCGCGCGGCGATCGACGCACAGGCGCCGGGTCGCTAGACGACAACCCGCGCGGCGGCCGGCCGAAGGCGTGCGTTATCGCGCCTTGGCGCGCGTGGTCTTCCTCGCGGGTTTCGTCGGCTTCGCGACCTTCGCGCGCGGCGCTTCCTTCTCGGGCTGAGCGCCGCCGCCGGCGAGATCCTCGAGCCACGCCAGCGCATCGATGTACGACATGAATTGCTGCAGGTATTCCGGCGACAATTCGCGCATCGTCGCGAGCGACCGATGCACGAGACTGTTCGAATTGAGCGGCCCCGCGTTGCGCGGCACCTGGTCGAGCGACTGGCGATACTGCTGTTCGGTGCGGACCTTCGACCACGTCGTGCGGAAGTAGTCGATCAGTTCGGGATCGATCCCGCTTCGATCGGCCTGCGCATCGCGCGCGAGCTGCTCGACGAGCCCGCCGAGCAGGCCGCGCGCGGGCGCCCGGGCGGCGGCTTGCGCCGTCTCGCTCGCGGCTGCCGTCTCACCGGCTCGCGAGACGATCTCCGCAAACCCTTCCAGCAGCGTCGCGAGCCGCGCATCGAGCAACGCGCGCGCGTCGCCGTCGAGCACGGCCGCGCGCTTTTCGAGCGCGTCGAGCCGATGGAAGCGCACCTGATCCAGCCGGTCGGCGCCCTGCTCGCGCCACGCGTCGAGCGTCGCGCGCACATGCGTCGCGTCGTCCGTCACTTCGCCTTCCCTCCGCTCGATGCGGTCTTGCGCGGCACCGGCGCGATCTCCACGCGGCGGTTCTTCGCGCGGCCTTCATCGTCCGCATTCGAGCTGACCGGCTGCTCGGAGCCGAACGCGGCCGCGAACACCGACGGCGCCGGCACGCCGGCGTCGATCAGCGCACGCGTGACCGTCAGCGCGCGCTTGGCCGACAGTTCCCAGTTGTCCGCGAACTGGCGGTTGCCGGCGCGCACCTGCTGGTCGTCGGCGAAGCCGCTGATCATCAGGATCTCGTCGCGCGTCTTCAGGTACGCGGCCAGCGGCGCGGCGAGCGTCTTCAGCAGATCGCGGCCCTCGGGCTGCAGCTGGTCGGAGTTCAGCGCGAACAGCACGTTGCCGCTGATGCCGATGCGTCCGTTTACGAGCGTCACGCGGCCGGCCGCGAGCGGCCCGGCGAGCGCCTCTTCGAGCGACTTGCGCTGCTGCGCCTCCTGCTGGCGCGCGCGCACGGCTTCCTCGAGCTTCGACGTGAGCTGCAGCTGCATGCCGATCACGCCGACGAGGATCAGCACGAATGCACCGAGCAACACCGACATCAGGTCGGCGAACGCGGGCCATACCGGCGCGGAAGGCGCGCCGTCGTCGATTTCGTCGTGCATGCGTTACGCTCCGACCGATGCCCGCCGACCGGCGATCTGCTGCAGGTCCTCGACGATCTGCTTCTGCGACATCATGCTCAGATCGATCACCTCGCGCGCCTGCGCGACGTAGTACTCGAGCTGCTCGTCGCTGCGCGCGAGCGATTTCTCGAGCGCGGCCTCGATACGCTGCAGGTGGTTCAGCAGCTTGTCGTTCGATTCGCCGAACACCTGCACGGCCGCACCGAATGCATCGCCGAGGCTCGCGACCTCGACCGCCCCCGCCGTGACCTGCGCGGCCACCGAATCGAGCTTGCGCGTTTCGGCGTCGACGGTGTCGTTGAAGCGCGCGCCGACGCGGTCGAGCAGGTCGGCCGACGTGCTGACGAGCGCGTCGATCGCGGTGCGCTGCTCGGTCGACGCGTGGTTGACCGCGCCGAGCAGCGTCTCGAGCGTCGCGAGCAGGCGGCTGCGCTCCTCGAGCATCGCGGTGTCGCGCACCATGCTGTCGGACAGACGCTGGCGCAGCTCGGCGACGACGTCGGCCGCGGCCTTCGGCGCTTCGGATGCGGCCTGCACGAGGCGCGAGATTTCGTTGATCGTGTCGCTCGCGTGCACCTGCGCCTGGGCCGTGATGTCGTTCGCGGTGCGGGTCAGCGTGTCGCAGATGTCCTGCTGGCGCGTCGCGGCCTGCGCGCTCGTCCGCGCCCATTCGTCGCGCAGCGCGGCGGCCATGGCAGCGAGCGAGTCGTTCCATGCGGACAGGCGTGCTTCGTCGCGTTCGGCCAATTGCGTTTGCAGGCTTGCGTGCGATTCGCGAATCGTCGACAGCAGGTCGTTCGAACGTTGTTCGAACGTGGACGCCTGTGCCGTGAGATCGCGTGTCGTTTGCGCGAGCGCGTCGCAGATTTCCTGCTGACGGCCCGCGCTATGCACGCCTGCGCGCTGCCATTCGTCGCCGAGCTTCGTCGCCATCGCGGCCAGCGACGCATTCCACGCCGCCAGACGTTCTTCGTCACGCGCGGCCAGTTGCGTTTGCAGGCCCGCGTGCGATTCGCGAATCGTCGACAACAGGTCGTTCGAACGTTGTTCGAACGTGGACGCCTGTACGGTGAGATCGCGCGTCGTTTGCGCCAGCGCATCGCAGATTTCCTGCTGTCGGCCCGCGCTGTGCACGCCCGCACGTTGCCACTCGTCGCTGAGCTTCGTCGCCATCGCGGCCAGCGACGCATTCCACGCCGCCAGACGTTCTTCGTCGCGCGCGGCCAGTTGCGTTTGCAGGCCCGTGTGCGATTCGCGAATCGTCGACAGCAGATCGTTCGAGCGTTGTTCGAACGTGGACGCTTGCGCGGTCAGATCGCGCGTCGTCTGCGCGAGCGCGTCGCAGATTTCCTGCTGACGGCCCGCGCTGTGCGCGCCCGCGCGCTGCCATTCGTCGCCGAGCTTCGTCGCCATCGCCGCCAGTGAAGCATTCCACGTCGCCAGACGTTCTTCGTCACGCGCGGCCAGTTGCGTTTGCAGGCCCGTGTGCGATTCGCGAATCGTCGACAACAGGTCGTTCGAACGTTGTTCGAACGTGGACGCTTGCGCGGTCAGATCGCGCGTCGTCTGCGCCAGCGCATCGCAGATTTCCTGCTGACGGCCCGCGCTGTGCGCGCCCGCGCGCTGCCATTCGTCGCCGAGCTTCGCGGCCATCGCGGTCAGCGACGCATTCCACGCCGTCAGGCGTTCCTCGTCGCGCGCGGCCAATTGCGTTTGCAGCGCCGCATGCGACTCGCGCATCGCGGCAAGCGCCGCGCCCGAATGCCGCTCGAACGTCGCGGCGGCTTCGCCGAGCGCCTGCGCATGCTGGCCGGCCAGCGTCTCGCCGACCTGCTCCTGGCGCGCGAGCGCATCGCGCCACGCATCGGACAACCGGCTTTCGGTCGATTCGAGGCGCGTCGCGACGCCGTCGAGCAGGTCCGTCGAACGCTGCGCGAAGGTGTCGGTGAACTGGCCGAGCGTCGTTTGCAGTTGCTGCGCGACGGCATCGCCCGCGCGGCGCTGCTCGTCGAGCGCGCGATTCCAGACGGCCGTCACGTTCCCGGTGGTCTTCTCGAAACCGTCGGTCAGCCCGTCGAGCTGACGCTGCACGGCGCCCGTCACGGTGTCGCGCAGCGCGGCCATCTCCTGCGCGAGCCCCGCCATCGTCGCCGCGACGACCGGCTGCAACGCGGCACCGGCCACGCGCGCGCTCTCGGCGGCGCTTTCCTTCAGCGCGTCGCCGACGTTCGATGCCAGGCCCGCATACGCGCGCTCGGTCCGATCGAAGAACGCCTGCTGGCTTTCGATCTGG
The DNA here is from genome assembly GCF_001522185.1 of Burkholderia sp. RF2-non_BP3. Taxonomy (NCBI): domain Bacteria; kingdom Pseudomonadati; phylum Pseudomonadota; class Betaproteobacteria; order Burkholderiales; family Burkholderiaceae; genus Burkholderia; species Burkholderia sp. RF2-non_BP3. The sequence goes on from NZ_LOSU01000063.1 coordinate 8,356, forward strand.
CGATCGTGCAGCGCGACGCTGCGCGCCTCGAGCGTCGTCATCATCGTCTGGAGCCGGTCGACCAGCGCCGGCATCACGTCGGCCTGGCGCTGCAGCAGCCGGAACGATTCGTCGCGCTGGTGCGCGGACGAATGCACGCGCAGCGTCGTCGCGATCTTCGCGTCGAGCTGCTGGCCCGCGTCGAGCCGTTCGCGGCGCACGAGCGCGGACAGAAGGCCGAGCATCGCGGACGTCGCGACACCCGCGATCGACGTGCCGAACGCAAAACCGAGCCCCTTCACCGGCGCGATCAGCGACGCGCGGATCGCGTCGAGGTCGGTCGCGCTTTCGAGCGCGGCGCCCGTACCCTTCAGCGTCACGACCATCCCGAGCAGCGTGCCGAGCATGCCGAGCAGCACGAGCAGGCCGACCAGATACGGCGTGAGCGACGGCCCCGGCAGCGCGACGCGCGCGCCTTCGACGCGTGCCCGCACGGCCCCGCGCAGGCCCGGCGGCAGCGTATCGAGCCACGTGTCGAGCTTCGCCGGCGGTTCGGTCAGGCCGGCCACCGCGCGCGACAGCGCGGCGGTGGCCTGCCGGTAGCGCCGCAGTTCCCACGCACCGGCGACGTAGCACGCGCCGATCAGCAGCGTGACGGCCGTCGCGAGCGGGTTCGACGCGATATAGCCGACGCCGATCCAGCACACTGCGAGCAGACCGGCGATGAAGACAACGAGATCAAGACGAATTCTGGACATAGCGTAGGGATTAGCAGGTACGAAGGGCCGCGAGCAGCCCGTCTACCGTTTGAAACCGGACTTCGAGTTCGGCGAGCAGGATGCTTTGCATCTCGTTGCGGAACGTGTCGAGCCACGTGCCGGGCACGATCGCCGCGACGGACGGTGCGTCGCCGTCGGCATCGGCGTCGGCCGCCGCTTGCGCGTCGGCGAGCGCCTGCCGTTCCGCGTCGCGCAGCCGCTCGAAGCGCGTGCCGAGCAGCGCGGGCACGGCGGACAGCAGGCTGCGCTCGCGCGCGCCGAGCACGCGCTCCATGATCGCGTCGAGCGTCGCGAGCCGCGCCATCCCGGACGAGCGCGCGGCGACCGCGACCCGCAGGCGGCCGCGCAACTGGCCGATCGCGGTCTCCATTTCCTGCTGGAGCGACAGACAGCTCTGGCGGAAATCGGCGAAGTCGGCCGTCTCGGCGGGCGGCGGCGGCAACTCGCCGGGGCGCCGCCGCGTGCGCGGGCGGTGGGCGGCCGTGATCGCCTGCGCGAGGTCGTGGCGCACGCGCGCGCAGTCACGCTCCGCGTCGTAACCACGCACGCCGGCCGCGACGCCGGGCGGGCTCGCATTCAGCGCGGACGACAGCGTGATCGCGTCGGTCCAGCCGAGCCACTGGCTCAGGCGGTCCGACAGCGTCTGCCGGGATTCCGCGACGTCGGCATCGGTCAGGCGCGCGAGCAGCCGGACGAGCGTCGGGCCGCTCAGTGCCGGGCGCGGGGGTGCTTGCACCATGCTGCAAACCGTCAAAAAAGGCAGCAGTTTACACGTCGTCGGGAGGTCGACCGCCAGAATCGGGGAAGCGGCCCGCCCCGGCATGCCGCCCAACCGGCCCGAACGCCCGCAGCACAAGGCTCGCGGGCCGATCGCCTGGGATTCCCGGTGCGCCGGCGCGGCGCCGGCCACGCATCCGGACGGTCTCCGAAGCCGCCCCGGCGGGCGCCGGTTCACGCCGGACCATAATGTTCGCGCGCATGCGTTTCCGTCACTGACGTGCGGTACCATCGCGACACCCGCCGCGCGATTCGCGCCCGATGCGGGCCCGCGTCGATTTGCAGCCGGCGCGCGGGCCGCCGGACGCACATGGATATCCGGCCGATATCCGCGGGACGCAGGCGGCGCCCCGGGAGACGGGCGCCGCCGCCCATGACAACGACTGATAACAGACGGGCCTGCCCGACCGCTCACGATGCTTTCCGACTTCGTCGCGCGCCTGCGCGAGCGCTTCAGCAAACCGCCAACCCGGCAGGATTTCGCCGCCCGCCTGATCGCCGCGCTGCGCGCGACCGGCGACACGCGCGAGTGGCTTCACGAGGACGACAAGGGCCGTCTCGTGCAAGCGGATGTCCCGTCGAACATCATCAACCTGCACAACCTGTTCCGCGACTACGCGGACGCGAAGCCGGCCGAGCGCGAAGCGACGCTGCAGCGCCAGGCGAGCGCGATGATGCAGCACGAGATTCCGGCGAACTTCGCGGACGTCCGCGCGCGGCTGCGCCCCGTGATCCGCAGCGCGACCGAGCGCGGCACGGTCGCGCTGCAGCTCGCCGGGCAGCCCGCCGCGTCGGAAGTCGCGTTCCGGACGCTGTGCGAGAACCTCGAGATCGGCATCGCGTACGACGGCGAATTCAGCGTCGCGCGGCTGACGAGCGCACGGCTCGCCGAATGGGGCGTCAGCTTCGACGACGCATGCGACATCGCGATCGACAACCTGCGCGGTGCGTCGTCGACGCCGTGGGCCGCGTTGCGCGACGGCGTGTTCCTGTCGCAGTTCGGCGACTACTACGACGCGGCGCGGCTATTGCTGACCGACCTGCTGCACCGCCAGCCGATCTCCGGCGCGCCGGTGGTGATGGCGCCGAACCGGGCCGTGCTGCTGCTCACCGGCGACCGCAACGCGGCCGGGCTCGCGACGATGGTCGAACTCGCGGAACAGGCGCGCGCGCAGCCGCGTCCGCTGCCGCCGCTGATGCTGCGCTGGGACGGCGCCGCGTGGCGGAATTTCGTTCCGGCAGGGCTGGAAGCGAAGCTGCACGCTTTGCGCGTGGACGAGCTCGCGGGCGACTACCAGGATCAGCGGACGCTGCTTGACGACCTCCACAAGCGGGACGGCATCGACGTCTTCGTGGCGTCGTACACCGTGTACCGGCGGCAGAACGGCGAGCTGTTCAGCGTCGGCGTGTGGAGCGACGGCGTGCCGACGCTGCTGCCCGAGACGGACATCGTCGTGCTCTATCGGGAAGCGACGCGGCAGTCGGCCCACGTGCCGATGGCCGCGCTGCGGGACGCCTGCGGCGACCTGATGACGGCCACCGCGCACCGGCCGGTGCGGTATGAAGTGACGGCGTTTCCGGATGACGCGCGGTTCGCGGCCCTGCTCGAACGGTTTCCGGCGGCGTGACGCGCGCATGCGCGTCCGGGGTGGCGGTGATTCGAAGCCGTGGCTCCATCCGCGACGCCACGTGCCGGAATGACCGGCCGTGGCGGCATGCCGGTCGGGAATGCAACGGCGAGACCGCCTGACGTCAGATCCCCGCCTTCGGCGCGTTCAGGATCAGCCGCAGGCCGAGCAGCGTGATCGCGCCGGCCGCGACGCGATCGACCCACTTCTTCGCGCGCAGGTAGAGTTCGCGCGGCCGGCGGGTCGAAAAGCACAGCGCGACGAGCGTGTACCAGCCGAATTCGACGCCGAACACGAGCGGCGGCAGCGCCAGGTAGCACCAGAGCGGCGGATGCTGCGGCAACAGCGCCGCGAAGATGCTGCCGTACCAGATTGCCGTCTTCGGGTTGCTGAGCTGGGTCGTGAGGCCGGTCCAGAACGACTTGCGCGCGCTGCCGGCGACGACGGCCTGCGAATCGTCCATCGCGATCGGCCGGTCGGCGCCGCGCCAGATATTCGACGCCATGTAGATCAGGTATGCGCCGCCCGCGAGCTTGAGGCCCACGTACAGCCATTCGACCGCCTGCAGCAGCGTGTAGAGCCCGGCCAGCGCGACGCCGCCGAACGCGATCCCGCCGACGCCCATGCCGAGCGCGGTCGCGAGCCCGTCGCGGCGCGACAAGCCGATCGAATTGCGGGCGACCAGCACGAAACTCGGGCCCGGAATCATCGCGCCAAGCCACAGCGCGGCCAGAATGGCGAGTACGGCAGCCGATGCAGTCATCGAAGTCTCCTTGATCAGCGACGCCGAAGCGCCGGCGCCTGCGTGTCGATTCCCGACGGTGAAGTCGACGATTCTGGCACGCTTCGCGGGCCGCCGGAAGCACCCGCGCGCTGCTATGCTGGGTGCCGTTTCCGCCATCGCGCCACGCCCCCATGATCGAGATCCGCGCCGCCCGCTATCCCGACGATGCCGCCGTCGTCGAAGCGATTTTCCGCGAGTACATCGCGAGCCCCGCGGTCAGCCTCGCGTTCCAGGACTATGAGCCCGAGCTCGCCGCGCTGCCGGGAAAATACGCGGCGCCGCGCGGGCAATTGCTGCTCGCATGGCGCGGCGAGCGCGCGGTCGGCTGCGCGGCGTTTCGCGAAATCGACGCGACGACGTGCGAGATGAAGCGGGTGTACGTGCGCCCCGAAGCGCGCGGGCTGAACGTCGGCCGCCAGCTCGTCGAACGGCTGCTGCGCGACGCGCAGGCGGCCGGTTATGCGCGGATGTGTCTCGACGTGCTGCCCGAATTCGCCGCTGCAAGGCAACTGTATGATTCGCTCGGCTTCACGCCCGCGCCGCCGGTGGCGTTCAATCCGGTGCCCGGCACCGCGTTTCTCGGGCGGGATCTGTGATGGGCACGACCGCGCGCCGCGCGCTCCTCGCGCTCCTCGCCGCGCTGTCGCCCGGCGCATGGGCCGACGGCCTGCCGCAATCCATCGCGACGCAACTGCCGTCCGGCTTCCAGCCGCTCGTCGCGCAAGCGGGGCCGGACCTCGGCGAAGGACGGCGCAGCTTTCTCGTCGTCGTGCATCGCGCGGCCGATTCGCGCGGGCAGCCGTCGCCCCGTCCGCTGCTGATCTTCGAGGAGCGGCGCGATCACGCGTACCGGCTCGCCGCGCGCAACGACCACGTGGTCCTGCGCGCGAACGAAGGCGGCCAGTGCGATCCGTTCGATCCGGAAGACGCCGCCGACAGCGGCCTCTCGGTGAAAGGCCGCTATTTCACCGTGCAGAACTTCGTCGCGTGCGGCCAGCACTGGAGCGACTACGTGACGTTCCGCTACGACCCGCGCACGCACGGCTGGCTGTTCGCCAGCGAGATCTACACCGAGTCGTTTCCGCTCGACGACAAGCCCGACGAAGTCACCGTCACGCGCGCCGATGCGCACCGGCCGGTGACGTTCGACCAATGGCGGCGCAAGGACTGAGAAACCGTCGGCGGACCATGTTCCGCCGCTTGCATCGGCGTAACTCGCCTCCCCCCCGCCAACCGGTCTACCATAGGCGCTCGTCGCCGTTCGGACGCGCGCCGACGCGGCATGCGTCTTGCGCGCCCACCTTCCCACGTTGAACCAGCGCAGGAGGACGTCATGACGCAACACTTCGACGCGATCGTCATCGGCACGGGCCAGGCCGGTCCGCCGCTCGCCGCGCGGCTCGCGGGCGCCGGCATGAAAGTGGCGATCGTCGAGCGCGGCCGCTTCGGCGGCACCTGCGTGAACACCGGCTGCATTCCGACCAAGACGCTGATCGCGAGCGCGTACGCGGCGCAGCTTGCACGTCGCGCGGCCGAATACGGCGTGTCGGTCGGCCCCGTCAGCGTCGACATGAAGGCCGTGAAGGCGCGCAAGGACCGGATTTCCGGGCGCTCGAACCACGGCGTCGAACAATGGGTGCGCGGGCTCGAGAACACGACCGTGTTTCAGGGTCATGCCCGATTCGAGCGGGCGAATGCGGTACGCGTCGGCGACGACATGCTCGAAGCCGACCGCATCTTCATCAACGTCGGCGGCCGCGCGCAAATTCCGCCGATGCCGGGCCTCGACTCGGTCCCGTACCTGACCAACTCGACGATGATGGACGTCGACTTCCTGCCCGAGCATCTCGTGATCGTCGGCGGCAGCTACGTGGGGCTCGAATTCGGTCAGATGTACCGCCGCTTCGGCTCGCAGGTGACGATCGTCGAGAAAGGATCGCGTCTGATCCGGCGCGAGGACGAGGACGTCTCGCAGGCCGTGCACGAGATTCTCGCGAACGAAGGCATCGACGTGCAGCTCGATGCGAATTGCCTGACCGCGCGACGCGACGGCGACGGCGTCGCGGTCGGCCTGGACTGCACCGGCGGCCGCCGCGAGGTCGCGGGCTCGCACCTGCTGCTCGCGGTCGGCCGCGTGCCGAACACCGACGATCTCGGGCTCGAGCAGGCCGGCGTCGCGGTCGACGCGCGCGGCTACATCACCGTCGACGATCAACTGCGCACCAACGTCCCCGGCATCTGGGCGCTCGGCGACTGCAACGGACGCGGCGCATTCACGCACACCGCGTACAACGACTACGAGATCGTCGCGGCCAACCTGCTCGACGACGATCCGCGCAAGGTGACCGACCGCATCGCCGCGTACGCGATGTACATCGATCCGCCGCTCGGCCGCGTCGGCATGACGCTCGCGGAAGCGAGGCAGACCGGCCGCCGGTTGCTGGTCGGCACGCGGCCGATGACGCGGGTCGGCCGCGCGGTCGAAAAAGGCGAGAGCCAGGGTTTCATGAAGGTGATCGTCGACGCGGACAACCATGCGATCCTCGGCGCGTCGATCCTCGGCGTGACGGGCGACGAGGTCGTGCACGGGTTGCTCGACGTGATGGCCGCCGGCGCGCCGTACACGACGATCAGCCGCGCGATGCACATCCACCCGACCGTGTCGGAGCTCGTGCCGACGCTGCTGCAGGACCTGCATCCGGTCGAATGACGCGCGACGGGCGTGCCGGCCGAAAACGACGGCACGCCCCGCGCATTCGCGCATTCGCGCATCAGGTCTCGAAGTACCGCGGCCGGTCGATGTCGGCCAGCAGTCCCGGCTGCACCGGTGCCCAGTCGAGCAGCGCGCGCGTGCGCTCGCTCGTTGCGGGCGCATCCATTCCCGCGAACATCGCGAACCAGCCGAAGTGCTCGCCCGCTTGCGCGGCCGATTTCGACACGACCGGCACGTTCAGCCGGCGACCGATCACGTCCGCGATCGCGCGAAACGGCACGCCCGTATCGTCGACCGCGTGATAGCGTGCGCCGGACGCGCCGCGTTCGACCGCGAGCCGGTACACGCGCGCCGCATCGAGCCGGTGCACGGCCGGCCAGCGGTTGCCGCCGTCGCCGAGATACGCCGACGCGCCCTTCTCCCTCGCGAGCGCGATCAGGCGCGGCACGAAGGCGTGATCGCCGTCGCCGTGCACGGACGGCGGCAGGCGCACGACCGACGCGCACACGCCGCGCGCGGCCAGCGCGGCCGCCGTCGCTTCCGACGCGCGCGGATAGGTCGCCGACACCGGCACGTGCGGATCGTCCTCCGTCGCCGCGCGGCCGGGCGCGACGAGCGCGAGGCCCGACGTGACGATCAGTGGCCGCGCCGACCCCGCGAGCGCCGCACCGATCGTCTCGATCGCGCGGCGGTCGAGCTCGCAGTTTTCCGCGAAGCGCGAGAAGTCGTGATTGAACCCCGTGTGGATCACCGCGTCGACGGCCTCGGCGCCGCGCGTCAGGCTGTCGAGATCCTCCAGCGACCCGCGATGCACCTCGGCGCCCGCTGCCGCGACCGCCTCGGCGGCCGCGTCGGAACGCGCGAGACCGAGCACCGCATGCCCGGCGGCCACGAGTTCCGCAACGACCGTGGAGCCGACGAAACCCGACGCTCCCGTTACAAAGACACGCATTTCGACACCTCCGAATGAATGAGAGGCTTACTATCTGTCGACCGTCGCGCGCGGTGAAGACGTGACGGTTTACCGGTAAACGAACTAACAGGCTATGGCTGACGCATCCGACAACCTGCTCGGCGCGTACCTTCGGGACCGCCGCGAGAAACTCGATCCGGCCGCGCTCGGGCTGCCCGTCGTGCGCCGCCGCACGCCGGGCCTGCGGCGCGAGGAAGTGGCGCAGCGCGCGCACGTGAGCGCCGCGTGGTACACGTGGCTCGAACAGGGGCGCGGCGGCGCGCCGTCGGCCGACGTGCTCGACCGGCTCGCGCGCGCGCTGCTGCTCAACGACGCCGAACGCGAGCATCTGTTCCTGATCGGCCTCGGCCATCCGCCCGAGGTGCGCTATCACGCGAGCAGCGACGTCACGCCGCGCCTGCAGCACGTGCTCGATTCGCTCGACGCCAGCCCCGCGATCGTGCGCACGGCGACGTGGGACGTCGTCGCGTGGAACGACGCGGCCGCCGCGACGCTGACCGACTATGCAACGCTGCCGCCGCCCGCGCGCAACATCCTGCGGCTGATCTTCGTCGATGCCGGGGTGCGCTACGCGCAGCAGAACTGGGAACGCGTCGCGCGGTTCGCGGTGGGCGCGTTTCGCGCCGACATCGCGCGCGGCGGGGCGACGCAGGCCGTGCAGACGTTCATCGACGAGATGCGCGCGACGAGCGCCGAGTTCGATGCGATGTGGCGCGACCACGACATCCATTCGCATGACGAAGGAACGAAGGAGATTCGTCATCCGCAGGCCGGCAGGATCGCGCTCGAATACTCCGCGTTCTCGGTAACCGGCCGCCCGGACCTGAGCCTCGTGATCTTCACGCCGGCGACGCCGGCCGATCGTGCACGCATCCGGACGCTCGTCGCCGCGCGTGAAAAGGCCCGCGAACGGGCCGGCGAACCGCACCTGCCGGCTGCGTAGCGCGTCGAAGTTGCGCGCGGCGCCGCGCCATCGCAATCCGCACTGACACCCAGTCGAATATTTAATTTTCACCTGGGCAAGCGCGCCTTTACCCTTTCGGCATCGCATCACAGGGCCACCGGCCCGCCTGGAGCATTCCGATGACCGACCCCGGCACCGCGCAAGCCGTCCCCCGCCCGCACGCGGCTTCCGTATCCTGCGGCGCACTCGCGTTGCTGGTGCTCGCCGGCCTCAACCTGCGTCCGTTCCTGACCGCGTTCGGCCCCGTGCTCGACATCGTGCGTGCCGACACGGGCCTCGGCTTCCGCGCGGCCGCGCTGCTGACCACGCTGCCGTTCGTGCTGATGGGCGTCGTCGCCGGCGTCGGCGTCGGGCTCGCACGACGCGTCGGCGAGCAGCGCGCGCTCGCCACCGCGCTGGCGCTGATCGCCGCGGGCTGCGCCGCGCGGCTGTGGACCGGCAGCAGCATCGGGCTGGTCGTCACGGCGATCGTCGCGGGCGCGGGCGTCGCGGTGGTCCAGTCGCTCGCGCCGGGCCTCGCCAAGCGCTGGTTCGTCGATCGGCTGCCGCTCGCGATGGGCCTCTATTCGGCCGCGCTGGTCGGCGGCGGTGCATTCGGCGCGGTCGCGAGCCCGTGGCTCGCCGCGCACGGCGGCTGGCATCTGTCGCTCGCCGTCTGGGCCGTGCCCGCGCTCGTCACGCTCGCGCTGTGGCGCGCGAAGGCGCCGCGCGACGCGGTGCATGCCGCGACGGTTTCGGCGCCCGTCGCCGCGTTCGTCCGGATTCCGCGCGCATGGCAACTCGCGCTGTTCTTCGGCCTCAGCAACAGCGGCTACGCGAGCGTCGTCGCATGGCTGCCCGCGTTCTATCGCAGCGTCGGCCTGAGCGCGCAAGCGAGCGGCAACCTGCTTGCGTGGATGGCGCTGTTCCAGGCGGCCGGCGCGCTCGCGATGCCGCTGCTCGCGAAACGCTCGTATGATCGCCGCCCCGTGCTGTGGCTCACGCTCGCGTTGCAGACGATCGGCTTCGTCGGCTTCGCGACGATGCCCGCGCTCGCGCCGGGGCTGTGGGTCGCGAGCGTCGGCGTCGGGCTCGGCGGCTTCTTCTCGATGAGTCTGATCGTCACGCTCGACCACGTGCCCGATGCGCGGCTCGCGGGCGCGCTCGCCGCGTTCGTGCAGGGCATCGGCTTCCTCATCGTCGCCGCGAGCCCCTGGCTGATCGGCTGGCTGCGCGACGCGGGCGGCAGCTTCGCGATCGCGTGGTGGCTGCATGTCGGCGTGATCGCGTCGATGGCCGCGTTGAATGCCGCGTTCTCGCCCGCCGGCTACCGCCGCAACATGGCGCGCATCGCCGGCGCCGCGCGCTGACACCGAACCACCGGATTCCCTGATCCGGACGAACGCCGGCATCTTCCGGCGCTCGTCCAGCCGCCCGCGCATGGCCGGGCGCGGGCCATCACGCCCACCGGCCGCATTCGCTTCACCGCACACGACATCAATCGATCTTGGAGACAATCATGAAAAAACTCGTCATCGCCGTCGCGCTTGCGCTGACGGCAGGCGCCGCCGCCGCGAAAGACCCGGCCGTCCTGCGCCTCGGCGTCGATCCCAGCTACGCGCCGTTCGAATCGCTCGCGCCGGACGGCAAGCTCGTCGGCTTCGACATCGATCTCGGCAATGCGATCTGCGAACGCATGAAGGTGCGCTGCGTGTGGGTCGAGAACGCCTTCGACGGGATGATCCCCGCGCTGAAGGCGCGCAAGTTCGACGGCGTGCTGTCGTCGATGAGCGTGACCGAGAAGCGCCTCGCGCAGATCGCGTTCACCGACAAGATCAACAACGTGCCGCCGCGCCTCGTCGCGCGACGCGGCTCGAACCTGCAGCCGACGGCCGGGTCGCTCGCGGGCAAGAGCGTCGGCGTCGAGCAGGGGTCGACGCAGGAAACCTATGCGCGCACGTACTGGGAACCGAAGGGCGTGATCGTGCGCACGTACCAGACGCAGGATCTCGTCTATCAGGATTTGATTGCGGGGCGCCTCGACGCGTCGCTGCAATCGTCGGTGCAGGCCGATCTCGGCTTCCTGAAGACGGCGAAGGGCGCGAACTTCGAATTCGCGGGGCCGCCGCTGCACGATCCGAAGACGCTCGGCGTCGGCTCCGCGATCGGCGTGCGCAAGGATGACGACGCGCTGCGCACGCAGATCAACCAGGCGCTCGCGAGCCTGATTCAGGACGGCACGTATCAGCGGATCGCGAAGAAGTATTTCTCGTTCGATATCTACAACTGACGGATGCGAGCGGCTACGGCCGCCGGCCGATGCGAAGGGGCGTCGCGCGCGAGCGCGATGCCCCTTTCCTGCTTTCGGCATCCGGTTCGCCGAGTTCCTTTTGACCAACGGCCTGTGCAATTGCGCCGCGCAATCGTCTGACGACAGCCGCGGGATCGACAGGTGACCGAACGATGCGCCGCGATGAACATCTCGGTCGACGGCGAACGCGCGACGGCCGTGCGCAGCGCGTGGCGGCCGCGCGCGCACGAAGCGGGCGCCCCGACAGCGTGCACGACACGCCGAGCCTTCCGCAACGGGCATGAAGCTTGCGCCTTGCGCCCGCTCGCGATCTCCAACGGCGAGTGCGCGTCGCTTCGCGGCGGCGATGCGTGACCGGCCGGTCAACGCCGCATCCCATCACGAAGGAGACGTCGTCATGGACGAGACGAATGCATATCGGCGCTACAATCGCCGGCGCTTTCTCGCCGGTGTTGCAGCAATGGCCGGCAGCGTTGCGCTGCCGGGTTGCGGCGGAGACGGCAATGGACCCAGTTCGGACGGCAACGCGCCCGCGCCTTCGATCGGCGACACGCCGTCGCCGAACGGACGCGATCGCTACAACCTTCCACGGCCGGCGTTGCCCGATCCCGCGAGTTCCGGCATCGATCACATCGTGCTGGTCACGATGGAAAATCGTTCATTCGACCACTACCTGAGCTGGGTGCCCGGCGCCGAGGGCATGCCCGCCAATCAGCAATTCAAGGATGCGTTCGGCGGGATCGACGCGCCGTTCCCGCTGTCGGCCAATCCCGCTTACGGCTATCAGGCATGCGCATACCACGACCCGAATCACAGCTACGAGGGCGCGCGCACGCAACTGGCTTCGGGCGCGATGAACGGGTGGCTCCTGACGCCGGGAACGAGCCTGACGCGCGGCGACCTGCTGCCGATCGGCTTTTACACGTCGGCCGACCTGCCGTTCTTCAGCGCCGTGGCGAGCAGCTACACGATCGGCGACTTCTACTTCACCGGCATCCTGACCAACACGTTTCCGAATCGCCTCTACCTGCACAGCGGCGCCACCGACCGCCTCACCGACACCCCCGACAACTCGTCGCTGCGCACGATCTGGGATAACCTGAGCGATGCCAACGTGGGTTGCAGCTACTACTATCACGACGTGCCGTTCACCGCGCTGTACGGCACGCGCTATATCGGCATCTCGCATACGTTTTCGGATTTCCTGTCGAATGCGGCGGCGGGAACGCTGCCGCCGTTCTGCATGGTCGACCCGGCTTTCACGGGCGAGCAGCAAGGCGCTTCCGCGGATGATCATCCGCATGCGGATATTCGCGACGGGCAGGCGTTTCTCAACCAGGTTTACGACGCGTTGCGTACGAGCCCCAGCTGGAGCCGCACGCTGATGATCGTGGTGTACGACGAGTGGGGCGGTTTTCTCGAGCACGTGGTGCCGCCGATCCGGCCGATCAGCAACAGCGAGCACGCAATCGGCAACGACGGCAAGCTCGGCTTTCGCGTGCCGCTTGCGCTGCTCGGTCCGCGCGTTCGCGCGGGCACGGTGACGCGCTATCCGTTCGACCCGAGCTCGATTCATGCGCTGCTGCAATGGCGTTTCGGATTGAAGCCGCTCGGCGTACGCGGCAGCGATCCGGCGACGTTCAATCTCGCTTACGCGCTCGATTTCACCGACGCGCCGCGCACGGATGCACCGGCGTTCACGGTCGCGCAAGGGCCGTTCGGCGGAACGTGTCCCGGGGAAACCGCACCTGCGCCGTCCGGCTCGGTGTCCGGCATCGATCCGTCGCAAATGGCGGCCAGTCCGTCATCCAGTCCGGCGGTCGATCGTTTCGCCGAATTGCGCGCGAAGGCAGCGACGCTCGGGTTCCGGACGGGCGCCTGACGATGGCGCGGAGGCGGCGGCACCGATCGGAATCGGCGCCGCCGCCCCTTTGCGCGCACGCCGCGCCCGGAGGACAATGCGCGGTGAATCCCTCCCGAGGTTGCTCGACATGGCCCGATTCCAGCCCGACGGATGGCATACCGTCACGCCTCGCATCGTCGTTCCCGATCCCGAGCACCTGATCGCGTTCATCAAGGCAGTTTTTCACGCGCGGGGCGAATTCCGTTCAGGACTGCCAGCCGAAATCAGGATCGGCGATTCCGTCGTGATGGTGAGCGGCGGGGACGGCCTGCGCGATCCGACGCCGGCGTTTCTCTACGTCTACGTCGAGAACACCGACTCGACCTATCGCCGGGCGATGGCCGCAAACGCGACTTCGCTCGAAATGCCGGCCGACATGCCGTACGGCGACCGGCGCGCGATGGTCAGGGACCCGTGGGGAAACACCTGGCAGATCGCCACGCATCAGCGCGATCTGTCGGTCGACGAGATCCGGTCTCGGCTGGCGGACGGCGAATAATCGACAGCCGGGACCATCCGCGATCCGGGCGCATCGCACCCCGTGCATGCGAAGCGCGCCTCGGCCGTCGGCACGCCGTTCACCTCGGCAACGTATCCGCCTTCCACCACCGCCCTTCTGTCGCATTCGTTCAGATTCGCGTCGCGTGCGGATAAAACCGCCGCGCCACACCTGCCGTTAACCCGTTCGCAACCCCGGCGCCCCGCATTTCGACGCGGCGCCCCGTCGTCGTTCGTGATCCGGAATCCACATCCGCCGTTGGCCGCCCGTCGGGCCGCCGGCAAGGGAACGTCATGCGAAAACTCACCATCCGCGGCGGACTCGTCGCGACCATCGCCGGCTATACGGCGCTGCTCGTGCTGGTCGTCGGCGCGTGCATCGCCGCCCTCTACGCGGGCAACGGCTCGCTCGAAGCGATGTACCGCGACGACACCGCGTCGCTGCTGCACCTGAAAACCAGCTCGGAGCGCATGCTCGTGCTGCGCGAACGCGTGAGCGACGTCGCGCAGATCATCAGCGCCGGCCAGCCCGCGAAGGCGGAAATCGCGCAACTCCACATGCTCCTCAAGCAGAGCGACGACGAACTGGACGCATACACGCGCCTGCACACGCGCGACGCCGACGAGCAAACGCTGTTCGACACGCTGCGCAATCGCCGTCGCACGCTGCTCGACCAGGTGTTCCTGAAGGCGATGTCGCAACTCGATCACGACAACGCATTCGACTTCCTCGACACGCACCGCACCGCGCCGCCGGCACTCTTCACCGCCTACCAGGAAGCGATCGACGCGCTCGAATCGTTCCAGGTCGCCCGCCAGAAGGCGCGCTACGACGCGGCCGGCGAGCGCTTCCACCGGATCGTATGGGGCATGGTGGCGGTCGCGCTGTTCGCGCTGATCGTCGGCTTCCTGGCGCAGCGCGTGCTCGCGAAGGCGATCATCGCGCCGATCCACCTCGCCGTCGCGCATTTCGACAGGATTTCGAAAGGCGACCTGACCGGCACGGTCGTCATTCCCGGCGAAAACGAAATGGCGTATCTGCTGAATGCGTTGAAGCGGATGCAGGACGGCCTCGTCGAAACCGTGAACCAGGTGCGCTCGAGCACGGAGACAATCGTCGGCGACGTCCGCACGATCGCGAGCGGCAACGTCGACCTGTCCGCGCGCACGGAGCAGCAGGCCGTGTCGCTGCAGCAGGCGGCGGCGAGCGTGGAGCAGCTGACGGCGACCGTGCGCCAGAACGCGGACAACGCGCGCGATGCGCGCACTTACGCGGAAGGCGCGGCCGGGATCGCGTCGAAAGGCGGCGACGCGATGCAACGCGTCATCGAAACGATGTCGGCGATCTCGCACAGCTCCACGCGGATCTCCGGCATCGTCGGCGTGATCGAAAGCATCGCATTCCAGACGAACATCCTCGCGTTGAATGCCGCGGTCGAAGCGGCGCGCGCGGGCGAACAGGGGCGTGGCTTCGCCGTGGTGGCGACCGAGGTGCGCGGGCTCGCGCAGCGCTGCGCGTCGGCGGCGAAGGAGATTCGCGAACTCATCGGCCATTCGGCGCAGCGCGTCGAAGACGGCAGCGGCCTCGTCGCGCTCGCCGGCTCGGCGATGACCGAACTCGTCGCCGCGGTCGGGCGCGTGAACGCGATCATGGGCGAGACGAGCATCGCATTCGACGAGCAGTCGGCCGGCATCGAGCAGGTGAATGCCGCGGTCATCCAGATGGAGCAGACGATGCAGCGCAATGCGGCGCTGGTGGAAGAGGCGGCCGCCGCGGCGCTGTCGCTCGAGGATCAGAGCACGCGGCTGAGCGATGCCGTCGCGCAGTTCCGTCTTCGAGAGGCGGCGGCGGCGTGATGTGATCGGCCCGACCGGCGTCGGGCCGCCCGGCACGGTACGACACCCGAGCCGCGGCCCGGTGTCGTTGCCGGTAAAAATGTGGATCGTGTCGCGGGGCGCTCGCGCCTAGGCCGCCCGTGCCAGCAGGTCCATCGCGAAGGACCTCGCGTGCGCGACGGCCTCCTGCGCGTCAGGGAATACGCCGAGCTGCTCCCAGCGCTCTTCGGCCGCGTAGGTTCCTTTCACGGCGAGCGCCCGCTGCACGCGCAACTGCGCGGCGAACCCGCCGTCCTCCAATGCGCGCGCCGTCGCGACGACCTTGTGCGGGGGGCTGGCTCGCTCCGGCTGATTCAACTCGACCGGACCGCCCGGCACGCCGGCGCTCGTCAACTCGTTCCTGGCCTTGCAGTCCGGGCAGTAGAAACACCACCCCGCATCCTCGTGCTCGGGCTTGACCTGACCACGAGCCAGCACGGCGCGGCATTCAACGTTTTCGCAGATGAACGGCATAGCAGTCTCCGGAGTTGTTTGACGGAAATCCTAGCATGTCCGTCGGCGGCGAAACCAGAAAAAAACCCGGCCCGAACCGGCCCCGCCTCGCCGTCCTTGCACCGCGCAAACCGCTGCGGCAATTGCGTCGTTCAGTAGCGACTGCGCCCCCACAGCGTCGTCGGCTCGTCGAGCAGGTGCCGCAACCCGCTGCGCGCGATCATCGTCTCCGCGACCGTCGTCACGCGCTCGAGAATCTCGTGCTCGTCGACCGACAACACGCGACGATCCTCCATCAGCACGCGGCCGCCGACCATCGTCATGCACACGTCGGCCGCATTCGCGAAACACGTCACGCGATACACGGGCATGTTCATCGGCATCATGTGCGGGCGGAACAGGTCGACGAGGATGACATCGGCGAGCTTGCCGGCTTCGAGCGAACCGATCTCGCGATCGAGCGACAGCGCCTTCGCCGCGTCGATCGTCACCATCTCCAGCACCTTGCCGTGCGGCAGCACGTCCGGGTCGCGGAAGTGGCGGCGATGGTAGTGCATGCACTGCCACATGTGACGGAACATGTCGTAGCCGCGATCGGGCGCCGCGCCGTCCGACGCGATTGCGACGGTCACGCCCGCATCGATCAGCTCGGGCACCGGGCAGCGGCCGACGATCGACATGATCGCGCTCGGGTTGTGGACGATCGCGGTGCCGGTTTCCACGCACGCGGCGATGTCGTCGTCGGTCAGGTCGATGCTGTGCGACATGAACGACGTCGGGCCGAGCAGCCCGAGTTCGCGATGCGCGAACGCGAGCGTGCCGGCGCGATGCCCATCCTGCGTGAACGTCAGGCCGCGTTCGCGCGCCAATGCGCCGTAGCGCGCCGCCTGGTCGCGGAAGTCGCGCTCGTACCGCGCGAGTTCCGGGTCGTGCTCGGGACCGTACACCGGCAGCGTCAGCGCGATCCGGATCCGGCCGTCGGCATCGCCGTGGCATGCATCGACGATGCGCTCGCACACGTCGTACATCGTGTCGAAGTCGACGTCGCGCGTCTCGCTGCCGTCCGGTGTATGGCGCGTGTATGCGCGCGGCGCGGGCGGGCGCGACGGGCCGACGGCCACGATCGAGCGCGTGCCGGTGCGCACGACCGCATCGCAGTGGCGCCGCGCGTAGACGGGATCGTCGACGCGCATGATCGAGTTGCCGCCGCCGAGCAGCGACACGCCCGTCGTCACGCCGGCCTTCAGCCGCTCGAGCGCCGCGAGGTGCGATTCGGTTTCCCAGAACGCCTCGTCCGACGCGCGCGTGTAGATCGTCTCGGCCGCGGCCGACCACGCATCGCCGTCCGCGCCGCCGATCGTGCGCAGCATCGCGTGGCCGGCGTGCGCATGCGAATCGATCAGGCCCGGCAGCACGGCCTTGCGGCGCGCGTCGATCGTGCGCGCGGCACGGAACCGCGCCTGCAACTCGGCGGTGTCACCGACGGCGACGATGCGATCGCCCTTCACGGCAACCGCGCCGTTCTCGATCACGCGCCGCTGCGGGTCCATCGTGATCACGCAGCCGTTCGCGATCAGCGTATCGATTGCTTCGCGCCGGTCGTCGGCCTTGTCCTCGGTCTTCATCGCCTGGTGTCCTGTTGGAATGCGAAATAGTTAGGGGGCCGCCGAGCGGAACAACCGCCGGGCGGCTGCCCGGCGGCTCGACGGCGGCATGTCGGTCGTGACGTCACGCGGAGCGGACCGGCGCCGCCACGCGCGCCTTCAGCTTGCGCTGCGCCGCGCTGATCGCGATGAACACGACGGCGTTCACGGCGAGCGCGACCAGCCCGGGGTTGATCGACGTCAGCGTGCTCGATGCGCCGGGGAACAGCGACGCGAGCGTCACGCCGTAGTAATTCGTCATCGCGATCACGATCGCGCCGGCGACGATGCCCGCGAACGCGCCTTCCCGCGTGCCGAACGGCCGCTTCAGGAAGCTCGATGCAAGCATCGGCACGAGCTGGGTGAGCAGGCTCGACGAGAAGATCGCGAGCGTGACGAAAGTGGCGCCGCCGCGCAGCACGAAGTAGACGACGACCAGCGTGAAGATCGGCAATGCGATCCGCGCGACGCGCGTCACCTCGCGATCGGTCGCATTCGGCGCGAAGCCTTCGCGATAAATGTTGCGCGCGATCGTCGTCGATGCGTTCAGCATGATCAGCGAGCCCGGCACCAGCGCGGTCAGCAGGCCCGTGCCGCCGACGATGCCGACGAACCACGCGGGGAACGTCTGCTTCACGAGGCGCAGCAGCGCGAGGTCGGTCTGCGCGCCTTCGAGCCCGTGCACGGTCATCACGGCCGCGAAGCCGACGAGGAACAGGAACGCGATCAGCACCTGGTACAGCGGCATCAGGATCACGTTGCGGCGCAGCGCGCGTTCGTCCTTCGCGACGTAGATCGCGGTGAAGCCATGCGGATACAGGTAATAGCCGAGCGACGTGAGCAGGATCGTCGAGTTGTACCAGCTCAGGTTGAAGCCGTGCTCGGGCATGCGCAGCAGTTCGGGATGCGCGGCGTCGATCTTCGCGAACATCTCGCCGAGGCCGCCGTAATAGTGCATCGGCAGGTACAGGCCGAGGAAGATCGCGATCGCGAGGATCAGCACGTCCTTGAAGATCGCGATGCTCGCGGAGCCGTGAATGCCCGACACGACCATGTAGACCGCCATCAGCGACGCGGCGATCCAGATCGCGGCCGATTGCGGAATCAGTCCGTACGACATCTCCGACACGATCACGCCGAGGCCGCGCAGCTGGATCATCAGCAGCGACACCATCGCGAACACGGCCACCACCGACACCAGCACGCCGATCGCGCGGCTGTCGTACTTCGCCGCGAAGTAATCGGCGAACGACACGAGCCCGCGCTCCTTTGCGTAGCGCCACACCGCGGGCAGCATCCAGTAGCCGATCACGAACGCGAGGCAGCCGTACGACAGGATGTAGAACGCGGGCACGCCCTTGCTGTAGGTCCAGCCGCTCGCGCCGAGAAACGAGAAAGTCGAGAACGCCTCGCCCGCCATCAGCAGGAACGTGAGCAGCGAGCCGAAGCCGCGCCCGCCGACCGCCCACTGCTCGAGCGTGAGCTTGCGGCCGCGCCGTGCCATCACGCCGATCGCGAGCGCGAACACGGCGAACGCCGCGATGATGAGGATCGATGCGTTCATCGCGCGTCTCCCGTGCGGCCGTCGCGGGCCGAGTCGCGCTCGTCGAGGTGGAACAGGATCGCGAGGATCGCGGCGGTCGCGGCCATCCAGATCAGGTTCCATACGAGCAGGAACGGCAGGCCGAACAGCAGCGGCCGTACCTCGGCGATCGCGCCGCCGGTGTACATTCCGACGAACGGCAACGCCGCCAGCAACAGTTTGAATTTCATTGATGTCTCCTCCGGAAGACGCGCGAACGCGTCAGGACGTCAGAACTTCTGGCGAATGCCGACCACCGCCGCCACCTGCGACGTCGTCGACGACGGGCCGTCGGTGCCGTCGATCCACGCGTGTCCGACACCCGACGACGCCTTCTGGTAGAAGCCGTTCACGTATACGTCGGTGCGCTTCGACAGCAGGTACTGAACGCCGGCCGACACCTGCTGGTAGTGACCGCCGTCGCCGCCGCGCGCGACCTTCGTATACGTGTAGCCGGCGGCGGCCATCAACGCGGGCGTGATCAGGTAGCGCACGCTGCCTTCGTAATTGCTGAAACGCAGCGCGCCGCCCGTTGCCTGGCCGAAGTTCGAGCCCGTGTACAGCAGCCCGAGCGTCGCCTGCCCGATCGCATAGCTGCCGCCCGCGCCCCAGATCTGCTGGCGCACCGCGTTCCCGAGGCTCGCACCGAACACGGATGCCGACGACGAATAGTAGTTATCCGAAGCAACTGCGCCGCTCGTGCTGACCGCCGGATGGTTCACGCGCGCATACGCGGCGCCCGCGTTCAGCGGCCCGTTCGCATACGTGACGCCCGCGCTCCACGTGTTGTCGTTCGAGAAGCCGGTCGAGTTCGAGAAGCCGTACACGAGGTTCGCCTGCAGGCCCGCGATCGTCGGCGACACGTACTTGACCGCGTTGTTGGTGCGGAACGTGTTGTTGATGTCGTCGTTGTCGAACGGATGTGTCGAGTATTGCGCGAGGAAACTGCTCATCTGCAGCGAGCCGAGGATGTCCTGCGTCGAGTTGTACTGGCGGCCGAGCGTCACCGCACCCCAGCTCGCGCCGCTCAGGCCGACCCATGCCGAGCGGCCGAACATCCGGCCGCCCTGCCCGAGCGCGCCGTTCGCGACGTTGAAGCCGTTCTCGAGCCGGAAGTTCGCCTTCAGGCCACCGCCGAGATCCTCGGTGCCGATCAAGCCCCAGCGCGGGCCCGATTCGTTGCCGCCCGTGAACTGCCACAGCGCATGGCCCTTCGCGTTGTTCGTATAGGTCACGCCCGCGTCGACGATCCCGTACAGCGTCACCGTCGACTGCGCATGCGCGGCGCCGGCGAACATCATCGCAATGGCCGCGCTCATGCACGCGACGCCCCTGTTACTGCCCATCGTTCGCACCATCTCCGTCATCTCCTCTCCAAACCGTCTTGTCGATGTTGTGTTGTGTTTTCTCGATGCTGGCCATACGCGCCGGTCGGCTTGTATAGACAGTGGCTGGATGGTATCCAGCCGCAATCGCATCAAGAAATGAAATGTTCAACTGGCCGGCAGTTGAAAATCGAATGGAGACGAATGAAGCGGGGACGGGCAAGGAAAGCGGCCATCCGCAAGCAAACGGAAAGCCTCGAGGCCCGCGCGACGCGGCGCGTTTTGCTCAGACGTGAATGGCGCGCGTAAGCAAGCTGACGAAATGGCGACGCGCGATGCGGCTATGCGGTTTTCCCGGATAGCCCGTGCATCGGCCGCCGCAGTGCGGCATCGAACGGGTTCGTGCGCGGGCCGATGGCGTCGGCCTGGCGCCTGAGCAGTTCGACGACCATCGGCATCCGGTCGTCGCCGAGACGCGACGCCAGCGTGCCGACGCTCAGCGCGCCGACCGGATAACCGGTGCGGTCGAGGATCGGCACCGCGACGCCGGCCATCCCGTCGAGCACGCCGCTGTTGCGGCCCGCGTAGCCGAGCTGGCGCACGCGTTCGATCTCGGTGCGCAGATACACCTCGTCGAGCACGCCGTAGCCGCGAATGCGCGGCACGTTGAAGCGGATCACCTCTTCGCGCTCTGCTTCCGGCAGGAACGCGAGGATCGCGAGGCTGCCCTGCCCGACGCCGAGCGCGATGCGCCCGCCGATGTCGCCGGTAAACGAGCGGATCGGGAATGGCCCTTCGCACAGATCGAGGCACACCGCGTCGAAGCCGCTCTTCACGAGCAGGAAGATCGTCTCGCCGAGACTCGCGCACAGGCGCAGCAGCGCGGGCCGGCACAGCGTACGCATGCTGCTCGGGTTGCCGGCCAGCGCCGCGAGCGCGAAGAAGTCGACGCTCAGCCGGTACAGCTTCGACTGCTCGTCCTGCTCGACCATCCCTTCGACGATCAGCGATTGCAGGATCCGGTGCGCGGTGCCCTGCGTCAGGCCGACGGCCTTCGCGAGGTGCGTGACGCGCACGCCGTCCTGCTGCATGCCGGCCAGTGCGCGCAGGATCGCGAACGCGCGCTGCAGCATGCCGGTGCCCGGCGCGCCGGCCGCATCGGCGGCGGCGTCCTCGTCCGGGGCCGGCACGCTTGCGGCACGCGACGTTCCGCGCGAATGAGGTTCCTGCATGCGAGTTCTCCTCGATGATTTCAGTGAACGGAATACGCCAGCCGCCATTGTCGTGCCGCCGAAATGCGTCGGGCATCCGGGTGTGCACGGGATTGACGTGCGCTTTTCATCGCCTCGCCCGCCTTCACTCAACGGAACGATCTTCCGACGATGCCTCAAACCATTCCGATCAATGGAATTTTTCAGAAATTCATCCCGCTGAGCAGAATTCGAAATTGACGCTTCCAAATATGGCTGGCTAGAGTCCGCGTCAATGACGCACCGGCCATCCGGTGTGCGAACCCGGAGTTCCCCATGTCGTTTCTCACGCTTACGGATCTGACGAAATCGTTCGGCGAGCTCACGGCCGTCGCCGACGTCAACCTGTCGGTCGAACAAGGCGAATTCGTGTCGCTGCTCGGGCCGTCGGGCTGCGGCAAGACCACGACGCTGCAGATGATCGCCGGCTTCGTCGACGTCACGCGCGGCCGCATCGCGCTCGACGGCCAGGACATCACGCACATGAAGCCGAACCGCCGCGGGCTCGGCATCGTGTTCCAGAGCTATGCGCTGTTTCCGCACATGAGCGTCGCGGAGAACGTCGGCTTCGGCCTCGACATGCGCGGCGTCGACAAGGCGGAGCGCGCCGAACGGATCCGCGCGGCGCTCGCGCTCGTGCGTCTCGATGCGCTCGCGCACCGCTTTCCGCGCGAGCTGTCCGGCGGCCAGCGGCAGCGAGTCGCGATCGCGCGTGCGGTCGTGATCGAACCGCCGGTGCTGCTGCTCGACGAGCCGATGTCGAACCTCGACGCGAAGCTGCGCGAGGAGATGCAGTTCGAACTGCGCGCGATCCAGCGCAAGATCGGCACGACGACGATCATGGTCACGCACGATCAATCGGAAGCGCTGTCGATCAGCGATCGCGTGGTCGTGATGGAAGCCGGCCGCATCACGCAGACCGACACGCCGTACCGCGCGTACGAACGCCCGGAGAACCACTTCGTGTCGCAGTTCATCGGCAAGGCGAACCTGCTGCCCGGCACCATCGTCGCGCACGACGGCGACGCGATCCGCATCGACCTCGGCCACGATCTCGCGGAGACGGGCCGCACCGCGCACCTGCCGGCGCGCGAGCGCGACGTGCGCATCGGCGACGCCGTATCGGTGTGCATCCGTCCTGAAAAACTGCGCCTGTGCGCGCCGGGCGCGGGCCGCTTCGCCGCGACCGTCACGAGCCGCTTCTTCCTCGGCAGCCAGTGGCTGTACCGCGTCGACAGCGCGCTCGGCGAAGTGCTCGTCTGCTGTCAGAACGAAGGAGCGGAGCCGCTCGCGGAAGGTGCGCCGGTCGGCGTCGACTGGCACAGCGACGCGGTGCGCGTGATGCGGCGGGAGGCCTGAATGGGACAGCCTGCCCGACCGCTCCCGACCGACGGCGCGCCGGCCGCGCGCGCGCAATCGGCCGTGCCCGCATCCGCCGCCGATGCCATGGCGCCACGCGCCGCCGGCGGCCGCACGTTGCGCGCGTCGTGGCGCGCCCATGCGCCGCTGTGGCTGATGTGCACGCCCGCGTTCCTGCTCTTCGCCACGCTCGTGCTCGTGCCGCTCGCGATGACCTTCGCGCTCACGTTCTACCGCTACGATCCGGCCACGGGCCCGATCGCCGCGTTCCAGTTCGGCAACTACGCGGAAGTGCTCGGCTCGTCGTACTTCCACACGATCTTCGCGCGCACGTTCGGCATCGCCGCGCTGACCACCGCGATCTGCGTCGCGATCGGCACGCCGGAAGCGTACGTGCTGTCGAAAATGCGCGACCCGTGGCGCTCGCTGTTCCTGCTCGTCATCCTTGCGCCGCTGCTCGTGTCGGTCGTCGTGCGCGCGTTCGGCTGGAGCATGCTGCTCAACACGAGCGGGCTCGTGAACCAGGCGCTCGGGCTCGTCGGTCTCGGGCCGTACAAGCTCGAATACACGACGTTCGCGATCGTGATCGCGCTGGTGCACGTGATGCTGCCGTTCATGGTGATCCCCGTGTGGACCGCGCTGCAGCGGCTCGATCCGCAGACCGAGCACGCGGCGCTGTCGCTCGGCGCGTCGCCGTTCACGACGCTGCGCCGCATCGTGGTGCCGCAGCTGATGCCGGGCGTGCTGTCCGGCAGCCTGATGGTGTTCGGGCTGTCGGCGAGCGCGTTCGCGATTCCGGGCCTGCTCGGCGGACGCCGGTTGAAGGTCGCGGCGACCGCCGTCTACGACGAATTCCTCGGCTCGCTGAACTGGCCGCTCGGCGCGACGATCGCGGTGCTGCTGCTGGTCGCGAACCTCGTCGTGATGCTCACCTACTACCGCGTGCTCGAACGCCGCTATGCGCGCAGCCTCGGAGGCGCTTCCCGATGAGAAAGAACGGCCCCTTCGCCCTGGCGTTCCACACGCTCGTGATCCTGTTCGTGCTCGCACCGCTCGCGATCGTCGTGCTCGTCGCGTTCACGCCCGACGAAACGCTGACGCTGCCGACGCATGGCCTGTCGCTGCGCTGGTTCCGCGCGATCCTCGACTATCCGGACTTCGTCACCGCATTCGCCAACAGCGTGAAGCTCGCATTCGCGTCGGCGACGCTGTCGCTCGCGATCGCATTGCCCGCCGGGCTCGCGATCGGCCGT
This sequence comes from Burkholderia sp. RF2-non_BP3, assembly GCF_001522185.1. Lineage (NCBI taxonomy): Bacteria > Pseudomonadati > Pseudomonadota > Betaproteobacteria > Burkholderiales > Burkholderiaceae > Burkholderia > Burkholderia sp. RF2-non_BP3. Next base: position 32,384 of record NZ_LOSU01000063.1, read on the forward strand.
GCGGCGTTTCCCGGCCGCGCGTTCCTGAACGGCCTGCTGCTGTCGCCGCTCGTGATCCCCGGCCTCGTGCTCGGCATCGCGCTGCTGCGGTTCTTCGCGCTGATCGGCGCGACCGGCTCGTTCGCGTGGCTGGTGCTCGCGCACATGATCGTCATCACGCCATTCGTGATGCGGCTCGTGCTCGCATCCGTCGCCGGTCTCGACCGCAGCATCGAACAGGCCGCATGCTCGCTCGGCGCCGATCCGTGGACGACGTTCCGCCGCATCACCCTGCCGATGATCGTGCCCGGCATCACCGGCGGCTGGCTGCTCGCGTTCATCAACAGCTTCGACGAACTGACGATGTCGATCTTCGTCACGTCGCCGCAGACGGTCACGCTGCCGGTGCGCATGTACATGTACGCGACCGAATCGATCGATCCGATGATGGCGTCGGTATCGGCGCTCGTCATCTTCATCACCGCCGGCGCGATGCTGCTGCTCGATCGCGTATACGGCCTGAACCGCATCCTGATCGGCCAACACTGATGACGACTTCCGTTTCCCGTTCCACCGGCATCGCGGACGACGGCGCGCAGTTCGTGCGCGTCGCCGAACGCGAGCGCGCCGCCGTCGCGTTCACGCTCGACGGTCGCCCCGCGCACGCGCTCGCCGGCGACACCGTGCTCACCGCGATCCTCGTCGCGCAGCGCCGCGTGCGCGTGAGCGAATTCAGCGGCAAGCCGCGCGCGGGCTTCTGCCTGATCGGCGCGTGCCAGGACTGCTGGGTGCGCACCGAGGCCGGCGCACGCGTGCGCGCATGCTCGACGCCGATCGTCGACGGCATGCGGATTCTCACCGGCGCGCAGCCCGCCGCAGCCGGAGAGGCATCATGAACGACGCGTTGCGACCGGTGATCGTCGGCGCGGGGCCGGCCGGCGTACGCGCGGCCGAGGCGCTGGTCGACGCGGGGCTGCGCCCCGCCGTGATCGACGAGATCGCGCGCTGGGGCGGGCAGATCTATCGTCAGCCGCCGGCCGACGGCGCGTTCGCGCGCGGCAAGCGCGTGCTGTACGGCTTCGAGGCCGCGAAGGCCGATGCCGTGCACCGGACCATGGCCGCGCTGCTGCCGCACGTCGATTACCGGCCGAACACGCTCGCGTGGGCGTGCGGCGCGGGCCGCGTCGATACGCTGCAGGACGGCCGCGAGACGACCGTGCCGTTCTCGCACCTGATCGTCGCGAGCGGTGCGACCGATCGCATGCTGCCGGTGCCGGGGTGGACGCTCGCCGGCGTCTACACGCTCGGCGGCGCGCAGGTCGCGCTGAAGGCGCAGGGCTGCGCGATCGGCAGCCGCATCGTGTTCGCGGGCACGGGACCCTTGCTGTATCTCGTCGCCTATCAATACGCGAAGGCCGGCGCGCAGGTCGCGGCGGTGCTCGACACGAGTCCGCTGCGCCAGCAGGCCGCCGCGACACCGGCCCTGCTGCGCATGCCGTCCACCTTCGCGAAGGGGCTGTACTACATCGGCTGGCTGCGCGCGCACGGCGTCGCGATCGAAACGGGCGTCACGCTCGAGCGCGTGCTCGGCGAGCAACATGTGACGGGAATCGCATGGCGCGCGGCCGGCGGCGACGCGCCGCCGCGGCGGCTCGACTGCGATGCGCTCGGCCTCGGCTTCGGGCTGCGGTCGGAGACGCAGCTCGCGGATCTCGCCGGCTGCCGGTTCCGTTTCGATCCGCTCAACCGCGCATGGCTGCCCGAACGCGACGCGGCCGGCCGCACATCGGTGCGCGGCATCTACGTCGCGGGCGACGGTGCCGGCATCGCAGGCGCGGACGCGGCCGAGGCGTCCGGGCGACGCGCGGCGCTGGCGCTACTCGACGATGCGGGTATCGAAACGCCGTCGCGCGCGCGTTCCGGCAAACCCGATGCGGCGATGCTGGAGCGCAGGCTCGCCCGGCTCGGCGCGTTCCGCGCGGGCCTCGAAGCCGCATTCGCGCCGCCCGCCGCACTCGTCGCGCGCTGCCCGGACGACACGATCGTATGCCGCTGCGAGGAAGTCGACGCGGGTACGCTGCGACGCTGCATTCGCGGCGGCGAAGCGACCGAGATGAACCGGTTGAAGGCGCTGACACGCGCCGGGATGGGCCGCTGCCAGGGCCGTATGTGCGGCGACGCGACCGCGCTCGTGCTCGCCGCCGAAACCGGCCGCTCGCTCGCGGATGTCGGTCGGTTGCGCGCGCAACCACCTGTGAAGCCGTTTCCGATTTCCGCCGCGCTCGCGGGCGACGGAGTCGCGGCGATTCCCGACGAGGCGCGCGATGAGTGACCTTCGCCACTACGACGTCGCGATCGTCGGCGGCGGCCTCGTCGGGGCATCGGCCGCGCTGGCGCTGACGCGGCGCGGCTTGCGCGTCGCGCTGTTCGAACGCCGCGACTGCGGCGCGCAGGCGAGCGGCGTGAACTACGGCGGCGTGCGCTGCCAGGGCCGCCCGGCCGAACAGCTGCCGCTCGCGCTGCGCGCGCGGCGCGTCTGGGACCGCCTGCCCGAGCTGATCGGCATCGACGGCGAATTCGTCGTGTCGGGCCACTTGCGGCTCGCGCGCAGCGACGCCGATCTCGATGCACTCGATGCTTACGCGACGCTCGCCGACGAGCACGGCCTGCCGCTGCAGGTGATGCGCGGCGACGCGTTCCGTCGCCGCTATCCGTGGCTCGGCCGCGCGGCGGTCGGCGGCTCGCTGTGCGCGACCGACGGACATGCGAACCCGCGCGTCGTGTCGCCCGCGTTCGCGCGCGCAGCCCGCGCGGCAGGCGCCGACGTATTCGAGCACACGCCGGTCGACGCGGTCCGGCACGACGGCACGCGCTTTCACGTTCATGCCGGCGACCGCGCATGCGCCGCGACGTGGCTGATCAACTCGGCCGGCGCATGGGCGAACACGATCGCCGAACGCTTCGGCGAAGCCGTGCCGATGGAGCCGATCTACCCGAACATGTGGGTGACCGAACCGCTGCCGCCGTTCATCACGCACAACCTCGGCGTGTACGGCGGCGGCGTGTACGCGCGGCAGGTCGCGCGCGGCAACTGCGTGATCGGCGGCGGGCGCGGTCGCGGCGACGGCGAATTCGGCCAGCCGTCGGTCGATACGACACGCGCGGTGATGCGCGATGCGTGCGCGCTGCTGCCCGCATTGCGCGACGCGCTGCTGATCCGCACGTGGAGCGGCGTCGAAGGCTGCACGCCCGACCACAACCCGATCATCGGCGCGAGCCGCACCACGCCGAACCTGCTGCATGCGTTCGGTTTTTCCGGCGGCGGTTTCCTGCTCGCGCCGGGCGTCGGCGAGGTGCTCGCCGATCTCGTCACGACGGGCGAAACCGCCACGCCACTCGATGCATTCTCGATCGGCCGCTTCTTCCCCCAAGCCGCGCCGACCGCCCCTTTCCGTCAAGAGGAGACCCAACGATGAAACTGCTCGGAACGATCGCGGCGGCTGCCGCCCTCTGCATCGCCGGTGCCGGCGCGCCCGCGTTCGCGCAAACGAAGACGATCTACGTCGGCATGAACGGCGGCCCGATGGAAAAGGCCTATACGAGCCAGGTGCTGCCCGACTTCGAGAAAGCGAACAACGTGAAGGTCGTCGTCGTGCCGGGCACGTCGTCGGACGTGCTCGCGAAGCTGCTCGCGAACCGCAACAAGCCGCAGATCCACGTCGCGTTTCTCGACGACGGCGTGATGGCGCGCGCGGTGAGTCTCGGCGTATGCCAGAAGCTCGACGATTCGCCGGTGCTGAAGGAGCTGTATCCGTTCGCGCGGATGAAGGACGACGTCGGCGCGGGCGTGCAGCTCGGGATGACCGGCATCGCATACAACAAGAAACTGTTCGCGGAAAAAGGCTGGGCGCCGCCGACGTCGTGGATGGATTTCGCCGATCCGAAATACAAGGGCAAGGTCGTGTTCCAGTCCGCGTCGAGCAGCACGTTCGGGCTGCACGGATTTCTCGCGATCAACCGGCTGCTCGGCGGCAGCGAACAGAACGTCGAGCCCGGCTTCAGCAAGTGGGCGAGCACGGTCGGGCCGAACGTCGTCGAGTACATCCCGAACTCGGCGAAGATCTCCGAGATGGTGCAGACCGGCGAAGCCGGCCTGTTCCCGCTGACGCCGACCGGCGTCGGCGACCTGCAGGACAAGGGCATTCCGGTCGCGTATGCGAACCCGAAGGAAGGCCCGGTGCTGCTGCTCGTCGACCTGTGCGTGGTCGCGAACAACCCGGATCCGCAACTGGCCCAGAAGCTCGCGCAGTTCCTGCTGTCCGCGCCCGCGCAGACGAAGGCGGCCGAGGCCGGCAAGCAGATCCCGACCAACCGCCTCGCGAAGATGCCCGCCGCGATGCAGCAAAGCCTCGGCAGCGTCGACGACCTGGTGCGCAAGGTGACGGTGGTCGACTGGACGGCGATCAACGCGCGCCGCGCGCAGTGGGACACGCGCTGGAACCGGCAGATCGAGCGGTAACGGGCGCCGGCGTGCGGGCAAGACGGCGCGCGCCGCGACCATCATGTGCGGGAGTGACGACACTCCCCTTTCTCTGCGGATTCGACCGGGGCGGCGGTGCGCGTTACGTAGCCCCCCGCAACGCGCGCTGCCCGGCCGCGAGCGCCGCGCCCGCGAACAGCGTCAGCGCCGAATACACGAGCCCGCGCGCGAGCCCGGCGCTGTCGGATACCCAGCCGATCGCGACAGGCCCGGCGATCTGCCCGAACGCGAAGATCGTCGTGAACGCGCTGATGCCCTTCGCCCAGCCTTCCGGCGGCAGGTTGTGGCGCACGAACGCGGTCGTCGACGCGACCGCCGACAGGAACGTCGCGCCGAACAGCACGCCCGACGCGAACGCGGCCGCCGGATGCACGAACAGCGCCGGCATCAGCGTCGCGACACCGAGCAACGCATTGAGCGCGGCCAGCGCCTGGCCGCCGCGCATCCGGTCGAGCAGCCCCGACCACAACCGCGCCGACACGACGGTCGCGACGCCGAGCATCACGTAGAACGCGGACACGACCGCGCCGCTCATCCCCGCGCCGCGCAGCAGCGCGACGATGAACGTCATGTAGCCGATGTAGCCGACGCCGAACAGTCCGTAGCCCGCGAGCGCGAGCGCGAAGCGCGCGGGGCTCGCGGTAGCTGCCGGCGCGGCCCCGTCGCGTCGCACGGCCGGTGCCGCGTGCGCCTGCTCGATGCGACGCGCCGCCGCCACGGCGATCGCCGAGAACAGCACGCACGCGACCGCGAGCGCGAACCACGCCGGTTGCCAGCCGTGCGCGCGATGCGCGAGCGTCGCGGGCACGAGCAGCGACGACGCGACGATGCCCCACCCCGTGCCGCCGTAATAGAGCCCGAGCAGCAGCCCCGCATCGCGCGGCGACGCGGACGCGAGCCGCGCCGCCAGCACGCCGCCGCTGATGAAGATCAGCGCGCTGCCGACGCCCGTTGCGAGCCGCTCGACGAGCAGCGCGTTCATGCCGGACGTGAACCCGCATGCGGCCATCAGCACCGCGGTCAGCGCGCAGCCGGCCGCCAGCAGCGTACCGGCGCGCCAGCGCCGCGACAGCAACGGGAAGATGAGCGCGCCGATCAGGTAGCCGGCCGCGTTCGCCGTGTTCAACGCGCCGGCCTGCGCGAAGCTCCAGCCGAGATCGGATTTCATCGGCGGAAGCAGCAGTGCATACGAGAAGCGCGCGAGGCCGAGCGCGATCGCGCTGCCGAGCGACAGGCAGATCGCGAGCCGCCAGGCGGCCATCCGGTCGGGTTCGGTGGCGCCTGCATCCGGCCGTGCTCGGCCGGCGTGCTCCGGTTGCGGCGCTGCGCGCATCGCGGTGTCTCCATCGTGGTTCGAATCGTGCCGCCGGGATGGCGGTGCGCGCGCGGCGGCGGCCCGCGCGCGAAGTCGTCAGATGGTGCCAGAAAATCGGTGCAACCGCCGGAGCCGGCTCGTCGGCGGCTGGCGGACAGCTCGCATGGACGTTGGCCGTGCGCGCATCGTTCGTGAATGGCGAAAATCGAAACGATCGACGCGATTGCGCTTCAAATTTAAATAAAGCAAAAAAGTCAATTCGACATTAACGGACGCGATATTAAAAAAATAATGGATGGCCTTCACGATCCGATTCATTCGTCTTGATCGCAAGATATGCAGAAAACCCGCTTGTTTAGCACGCCACAGCTAAAAACATCGCAACGCATTGCATTCGCTAAATCGTCAGACTAATATCGACGCCACTCGTCCGGTATTCAAAAAATTCCGGATGAGTGGCGGTCATCCATTTACCGCGCTTTCATGTTGAATCGCTCATGTTCATCACAGGAGAATTGACATGCAGGAAACCCGGCAGATCGAATTGCTTGACTGGATGCAGGAAGACACGCACCCCGAGGCCGTCGACATGATGGTCGAGGATGCCGTGGTGCCGTTCGGCACCGCGCTCTGGCCGGTCTGAGCGGCCAGCCCGTTCCCGCGGAAGGGCCGCGGCCCTTCCGCCGCTTCCGGAGACACGCATGCTGAACCTGCACCGCGCGCTCGGCTGTCACCCGGCGCTGCGCGACAAGCTCGCACGCGGCGAAACGGGCAAACTGCTGGTCGGCTACGACACCCGCAATCGCGACATCGCGCTGCGCGCGTTTTCCGCCCTGCCCGACTCGCTCGACGCGACGACCCTCTGCCTCGAAACCACCCCGCCCGCCGACATCGCCAGCGCGCTCGCGCATGCGGATCTGTTCGTACTGCTGTACGACTCGTCATGCCTGCCGACACCGTCGCCGAGCGGTCCGCCGTTCCTGGCCGCGATCCGTCCCGCGATCGTCGAGCACTGGAGCAAGTCGGTACTGTTCAAGGATTACGGCCCGCATCTCGACGAAGCGTTCGCCGAATCGCTCGATGACATCGCCGCGCGCAACGGCCGGCTGATCGAAGCGGCCGCACGCGCATCGCGGATCCACTTCATCGACGAAGCCGGCAACACGCTGACCGGCTCGCTTTCACCGGACCAGAAATGGACGAGCGTGGACGGGATGGGCAATCTCGACGTCGTGCCCGGCGAGATCGCGACGCACGTCACCGACCTGCGCGGCTCGATCGTATTCAGCGGCACGTTCCTCGGCACCGTGCCGTTCGCGATCAAGTACCGCGTGACGGAGCGGCTCGCGACGCTGCACGTCGAAGACAGCCTGATCGTCGATTTCGACAGCGACGACGCGGGCTTCCGGCGCGACTTCGCGTCGTACCTCGACCGGCATGACAATCACCGGCGCATCGAGGAATTCGGCATCGGCACGAACCTGGGCATCCGCGCGCTGTACGGCCGCAACGCCGGGTTCGAGGAACGCCATCCGGGGCTGCATCTCGGCCTCGGCGGCGGCGCGAACGGCAGCCACCACCTCGACCTGATCTTCGCGCGCGGCACGCTCGCGTTCGACGAGCGGATCGTGTTCGACGGCGCGTTCGCCGTCTGACCGTCGAGAATCAGGCTTCGGCGGCGGCCGTGTCGCCGAGCCACTTGAACATCACCAGGCAGTCGACGAAGCCGAGCCGCGCGTGGTGATACGCGCGCGGCAAGCGGCCGACGATCTCGAAGCCGAGCTTCTGCCACAGCGCGACCGCCACCTCGTTCGTCGCGACCACCGAATTGAACTGCATCGCGAGAAAGCCGCGTTCGCGCGCCACCTGCTGCGAGTGCTCGCACATCAGGCGCGCGACGCCCTTGCCGCGCGCGGCCTCGCTGACCATATACCCGCAGTTGCACACGTGATTGCCGGGCCCGGCCGCGTTCGCCTTCAGGTAGTACGAGCCGAGCAGCACGCCATCCTCCTCGGCGACCCACGTGCAGAGCGGCGCGTCGAGCCATAGCGCGCGGGCGGCCTCCTGCGTCGCAGCCGGATCGAATGCATAGGTCTCCTGCGCGGCGACGATCGCGTGGTACGTGGGCCAGAAGCGGGGGAAATCGTCTTCGGTCATCGGGCGAAGCGTGATCATGCGGGTTCTCTCGTGAAGGGATTTTGGAGTGCGCACGTGCGAACCGGCGCGCGCGGCGCGACACGGCGTCAGTGCGGGCCGCCGTCGCGCAGCAGGCCGCTGCGACAAGTGCCCGACGGCACACCATACCATCGCTCGAACGCCTGCGAGAAACTCGACAGGTCGCTGAAGCCGAGCCGCTCGGCTTCTCCCCGCACGGCGCGTTTCCTGTACGCGCCGGTGAAATCGGCCGTTCGGCCGAATCGCCATCGCACGCCCCGAATGAAAGAATGATCCTCGTTCGGGCGACCGGTCTCACCGCCTGAAACCCGGGGCACGAAGGCACCGCAGGCAATCCCGCGCACCGCCTTCGCGTCGTGCTTCGTCTCGATTCGGCAATCGACCCGTGCGCGTTTCACTTCATCCGCCTCATCGGACAAACAGCGCAATCACCTCGATATCCATACCCATCATGTAGCTTATAAGTTACAATGCTCTCCAAGTTCGAACTGCTTCGCTATCAGCGCGACGACGGTCGCGAGCCTTTCACCGAATGGCTGAACGCCGTGCGCGACAAGGTCGTCCAGGCGCGGATTCGCGAGCGCCTGCGCCGCATACAGACCGGAAATTTCGGCGATTGCGAGCCCGTCGGCGAAGGTGTGATCGAACTGCGCATCCACGTCGGTGCCGGCTATCGCGTGTACTTCGGCCGGTACGGCGGCGCGCTGGTGCTGCTGTTGTGCGGCGGCGACAAGCACAGCCAACCCGACGACATCAGGCATGCGAAGGAACACTGGTTGAACTGGAAACGGAGGCAAGCATGAACAAGCTCAAAGGCTCGGTATCGCACCACGACGCGGAAGTCGCCGAACTCGGTGCCGATCGCGAGCTCGCGGTGGCCTATCTGCGCGTCGCGATGGAATCGCTCGACGATCCCGACAATCGCGCGGCCGCGCTGCTCGCGCTGCGCACCGTCGCGGAAGCCTACGGCGGGCTCGGCGCGGTCGCGGCCGAAGCCGGCATCAGCCGCGAATCGCTGTATCGCACGCTGTCGCCCAACGGCAACCCGACGCTGAAAACCCTGCTCGCGGTGCTCAAGACCGTCGGCCTGCGCCTGTCCGTCGTCCCCGCGCAACCGGCGCACGCCTGACGCGCCGCACGCATTTCAAGGCTGCACCATCCACACGAGCATCACCTCGGCCGGCGCCGTGCTCGTACCCGCCGGCGGCCGCTCGACCGTCGGCTCGACCTGCAACGCCTGCGCGATCGTCGCCGTATCGTCGACGGTCGTCGTGCGCACGATCGTCATCAGTCGCGCGGGCCGATGCAGCGTCTCGCGATACAGCGCGCCGTACCACAGCGGCCGCGTGCCGAGCGCATCCTGCAGCACATACGGATAACGCCACATCCGCAATACGAGGCGGCTGTCCGGACGGGCCGGATCGACACGCACGAACACCCGGCGCGTACTTTCGCCATGCGTGTAGCGCGGCAGCACGGGCAGCGCATCGGCCGGCGCCTGCGGCAGCAGCCAGCGCAGTGCCGTGGCGGGCGACCACGGCGTCGCGCGCTGCCAGCCGGCCAGCGAAAGATGGCGATCGAGCGTGTCCGACGTCGCGCACCATTGCAGCGGCAGATATTCCTCGCGATCGCCGCCGATCTCGGTGCGCCGCGTCGGCACGCGCTGCCACCCGCCGTGCATCCACTGATCGACGGTCATCGCGACGACGTCGCCCACGTGCGGACGCGCCGCGCGATCGAGCTGCCATTGCGCGGGCACGGTCCAGACGCCGGTCGTCGCGAGCACGACGAGCACCGCGACCAGCGCGCCCCGCGGCTGCACATGCTCGCGCACGCGCCAGTACGCATAGGCGCCCGCCAGCATCGCGAACCACGCGAGCCCGAGGCTCCAGCCGCCGAGCAGACCCGACAGCCACGTGTCGCCGACGTACAGCCGCGCGAAGCCACCGAGCACGATCCACAGCACGACCGCCGTCACGACCGGGATGCGCCACAGCGCGGGCCGGTCGCGCGTCAGCACCCAGCCGATGCCGCTGCTCGCGAGCATCGCGAACGCCGCATCGGCGTCGGGCAGCGGCACGTGCAACGCGCCGGGCGGCAGGCTCGCGGGCATCGTGCCGGGCGAGCCGGCGCCGAACGCCGGCACGAGCACGACCGCGATGCCGACCGTCGCGAGCCACCATGCGGACGTCACCCAGCAGCGATGGATCATCAGCCAGACGAGAAACGCGGCCGCGACGATCAGCCCGGTATCGTGTCCGTGCAGCACCGCGAGCGCGCGCATCGCGGCGTCCACGGGCGGCGTGCGCAGGTTCTGCAGGAACGCATACAGCGCGATGTCGGCGTGCATCAGCGGATCGTTCGCGACGACGTCCTGCACGATGCCGGCAAACAGCCACACGCAGCCGACGAACAACAGCGCGAACACGGGCACCGCGCCCGGCAGGCGGCGCACGCGCACGAACGTGTCGTGCACCCGCGCGCCGAACCGCGGCCAGCGGCGGATGCACGCGTACATGACCGCGACGAGCGCGCGGTGCAGCAGCGGCCAGCCGCGCCGCAGCGCGACGCGCACGCCGATCCACACGAGCGCGACCAGCGCGGCGATCACCAGCAGAATCGCGGCGACCCGCACGCTGATCGCGGCGGCCAGCACCGCCGACGCGCCGAACAGGATGCCCGGCGCGACGTGCACCGGCGCCCAAATCAGCGCCGACACGACGTTGACCGGATAGAACGACCGGCGCGGCAGCGTCGCGCACCCCACCACCACCGGCACGACCGCGCGCACCGGCGCGAGGAAGCGCGCGAGCACGATGCTCTTCATGCCGTGGCGCAGCACGAACTGCTCGCCGCGCGCATAGGCATCCGCGTAGCCCAGCCGGACCCATCCATTTCGGATCGCGCCGCGGTAGTGGCGCCCGAGTTCGTAGCTGATCCCGTCGCCGACGATCGCGCCGGCGGCCGCGACGCCGATGGCCGTCCAGCCGTCGAGCGCACCCGCGCCGATCAGCGTGCCGGCCGCGAACATCACGGCGCCGGCCGGCACGACCGTGCCGATCAACGCGATCGCCTCGGCACAGGCGGTGGCGAACACGATCGCCAGCACCAGCGCCGGGTGCGCGCCGATCGCACTGAGCCACGTGTGGATCGTGCCGCTCATCGCGAGCCGCGCGGCGTGGCGGCGCGACGGATCCGCACCGGGCCGGCGATGGCGTGAGGAAGGTTCATCGGAGTGTGTGCGCGTTCGCGTCGGCCGGCGGCGTCAGTCGAATTCGTGCTGCCGCGCGTCGGCCTCGAGCGGCGCGTCGTGGTAGCCGACGGTCGCGATCTCGTGCAGATAGCGCGCGAGAAACGCGCCGATCGACCCGGCTTCCTCATACTGATGCACATGGCGGAATTCGTGCGTGAGCAGGCGTCGCGTATCGTGGCCGCGCAGCACGAACACCGCATGGCCGAGCGTGAGGCCGATCGTCCCCGGCGCCAGCAGGCCGGTGTCGCGCGCGATGGCGCCCAGCGCCGGCGTGTCGGGGAACGGCAGCCGGTCGGCGACCACGACGCGGATCCGCTCCGGTTGCGCGACGCCCACGACACGCGCGTCGTCGGCCTGCGCGGGCGTCAGCGGCACGCCCCGCGCGAGCCCGTGGGCCGCCTGCGCGTCGGCCCACGCGACGGCGTCGGGCAACGCGGACGGCAGGATGTCGGCAAGATCGATCATCGCGGCGGCTCCTCGGGTCTGGACGGTGCAATCAGGCACCAGTTTATCTCTGAATCAGGGTGGTCCGCGAGACACGCCGTCCGCCGGACCGCGACGATTCCTCGGGAATACCCTCCCCGTCTGCCCCTACCGCCCGTCCCATTTCACGACGATTATTTCGCTTCAAGACACATTCGATACCCAGATGTCTCAAAAATGTTCCGGAGGTGCACCATTTCCCGTTTCGGCGGCATATATTGGTCAGAAGAACCGCCGCGGCGACAACCGGCAGAGCAGCCCGCGGCGTCATCCCGAAGAGGACCGCTAGATGATCAGGGTAATTCTGGCTGACGATCACGCAGTCATGCGAGACGGACTGCGTCACATCCTGGAAACGGCCGGCGGTTTCGAGATCGTCGGCGAGGCGAGCGACGGCGCGGCCACGCTCGCGCTGGCCGAGCGTCGCGCCGCCGACGTGCTGCTGCTCGACCTGTCGATGCCCGCGCCGACCGGTATCGAGTTGATCCGGCTGGTCAAGACACAGGCGCCATCGCTGCGCATGCTGGTGCTGACGATGCACGCGGAAACGCAGTACGCGGCGCGCACGTTCAAGGCCGGCGCGACCGGCTACCTGACGAAGGACAGCGCGACCGCCGAGCTCGTCCAGGCCGTCACCAAGGTCGCGGCCGGCGGCGTGTACGTGAGCGCGTCGGCGGCCGAAAGCCTCGCGCGCACGATGCGCGCGCCGTCCGAAATGCTGCCGCACGAGCGGTTGTCCGAGCGCGAACTCGACGTGATGCGCCGCATCGTCGCGGGCCAGACGGTCACGCGGATCGCGGCGGACCTCACGCTGAGCGCGAAAACGGTCAGCACCTACAAGACGCGCATCCTCGAGAAGATGGAGCTGCCGCACGAAGCCGCGCTGGTGCGCTACGCGATGCGCCACGATCTCGACCTCGGCGTCGACGACGCATGATGCCCGCATTCCGCTTCCGCCCGGCCGCGGCCGATGACGACGACGACGCGTCGGAGCCGTCGCGCCTGTTCATGTCGTCGCTGCCGCCCGAGCGGCGCGAGCGGCGGCTCGCGATCGCGACGGTCGTCGTGTCGGCCCTGATCTTCGTCGCCCTCGCGCCGTTCGCGGGCATGCCGCTTGCCCGCGTGTGGGGCTTCATCCCCGTGTACCAGTCGGCGATCGTCGTCAACGACATGGTGACGGCCGGCCTGCTGCTCGGCCAGTACGCGATCCTGCGCGAGAAATCGCTGCTCGCGCTCGCCGTCGGCTACCTGTTCACGGGCTTCATGGCCGGCACGCACATGCTGACCTTTCCGGGGCTGTTCACGCCGACGGGCCTGCTCGGCGCGGGCGAACAGACCACCGCATGGCTTTATCTGTTCTGGCACGGCGGCTTTCCGCTGGCGGTCGTCGCGTACGCGCTGCTGCGCGCGGCGCCGCGCGCGCATCCGCCGTCGCTCGAGCAGCGTCGCGCCACGATTCCGCTCCTGCTCTGCATCGTCCTGACGGCCGGCGCGACCGCCGCGCTCGCGCTGCTCGCGACCGCGGGCCACGACCTGCTGCCGCGCATCATGCACGGCAACCGGATGGCCTCGACGATGACGAACGCGATCGCGGTCGTCTGGGCGCTGAACCTTGCCGCGCTCGTGCTGATGTGGCGGCAGCGGCGCCGTCATTCCGTGCTGGACCTGTGGGTGATGATCGTGCTCGTCGCGTGGCTGTTCGACATCGCGCTGTCGTCGATGCTGAACCACGGACGCTTCGACCTCGGCTTCTACGCGGGGCGAACCTACGGCCTCGTCGCGTCGGGCGTCGTGTTGTTCGCGCTGCTGTTCGAGAACGGCCGGCTGCATGCGCAGACGGTGCGCGCGCTGGCCGGCGCGCGCTACCAGCACCTGCTCGTCGTGCAGAAGAGCGCGCAGCTCAACGAGGCGAACGAACGGCTCGAGCAGCGCGTCGCGGCGCGCACCGCGCAGTTGAGCGCGTCGAACCGCGACCTGCGGCGCGAAGTCGAGGAGCGCGTGCGTGCGGAGCGCGCGCTGCAGGCATCGCGCGAGGAACTGCGCGAGATCGCGGCGATCAGCGCGAGCGCACGCGAGGCCGAACAGCGCCGCATCGCGCGCGAACTGCACGACGAACTCGCGCAGACGCTCGCGACGCTGAAGAACGATCTCGAATGGCTGCTCGATCACGTGCCGCAGGACGATGCGCCGCTGGCGCGCAAGATCGCGGCAATGCATGCGCTCGCGCGCGGCGCGGTGACGGCCACGCGGCGCATCGCGTCGGACCTGCGCCCGCTGATGCTCGACGACCTCGGGTTCGCGGCCGCGATGCAATGGCTCGTGGAGGATTTCCGGCACCGTCACGGCATGGCGTGCGCGCTGCACGTCGAGCCGGGCGAATTGCAGCTCGACGAACCGTATGCGACGGCCGTGTTCCGCATCGCGCAGGAAGCGCTCGCGAACGTCGCGCGGCACGCGGCCGCGTCGAGCGCGACCGTCGCGCTCGTTTATCGTGACGAGACGATCGCGCTGACGATTCGCGACGACGGTGCGGGATTCGATCCCGGTGCGCCGCGCAAGTCGGGATCGTTCGGGCTGGTCGGTTTGCGCGAGCGTGCGTATCTCGTCGGCGGCACGCTGCGGATCGATACGACGCTCGGTGAAGGGACCACGGTGGAGGTCGACATTCCGGTCGCGGCTGCGCATGTGGCGATCGCGCATGACGAACGGGGGGCGTCGCCGACGGAGGGGTAAGGGTGAAGCAGCAACGGCGGAATACCGCTGCGGGGATCGGAACGGAAGCCGGGACCGCGCGGAACCGCGGCCCCGATGCTTCCCGCGCCGCTCACGCCCGCACCACCACCATCCCCCGCTCCGAACGCGTCCACGCGACCAGCGCGCCGATCCCGAGCAGCGCGAGGCATACGATCGGCACGATCATCGGACCGAACGCAGTGCCCGTCACCTTGCCCGCGAACGGCATCAGGTTCTGGCTGAAAAAGCCGCCGAGGTTGCCGATCGAATTGATCGCCGCGACGCTCGCCGCCGCACGCGCGCCGGTGAAGTAGCGCGGCGGCATCGACCAGAAGCACGGATACAGCAGCGGAATGCACGCGCCGCCGAGCACGAGCGCGACGAAGCGCAGCGGCGTCGACGGCAGCACGAGACTCAGCAGGAAGCCGAGCGCACCGAGCGCCGCGACGATCGCGATCGTGCGCAGGATGCTCTTCGCGCGGCGCAGCTTCGACGGCAGCCACAGCAGCAGCACGACCGCGAGCGCCCACGGCAGCATGCTCAGCAAACCGTTCGTACTGCTCGATACGCCGAACGATTTCACGAGCGTCGGCAGCCAGTACGTGACGCCGTACAACGACGTCGACATCAGCATGTAGGTCGCCGCGAACAGCATCACGCGCGGATCGAGCAGCGCCTTCCACGGCTGCGCATGCTCGGCCTTCGCCGGCTTCTCGCGCTCCAGCGCGGCCGCGACGATCTGCTTCTCGCGTTCGTCGAGGAACGGCGCATCGCGGAACGACGCCGGCAGCACGCGGAACACGACGATCGCGACGATCACGGCCGGGATGCCCGTCGCCACGAACACCCACTGCCAGCCCGCGAGGCCCCACACGCCGTTCAGGCTCAGCAGCACGCCGCCGACCAGCGAGCCGAGCATGTTCGCGAGCGCGCTGCCGAGCGTGAAGATGCCGAGCACCTTCGCGCGGTAGCTTTGCGGAAACCACAGCGTCAGGTAATAGATCACGCCCGGATAGAAGCCGGCCTCCGCGATCCCGAGCAGGAAGCGCAGCGAACAGAACGCGGGCATCGACGTCGTGAAGCCCATCAGCACGGTGATGAGGCCCCACGTCAGCATGATCCGCGCGAGCCACACGCGTGCGCCGTAGCGATGCAGCGCGAGCGTGCTCGGCACCTCGAACAGCAGGTAGCCGATGAAGAACAGCGACGACGCGAGACCGAACGCGGCCTCCGTCATCCCGAGGCTGTGCACCATCTGCAGTTTCGCGAAGCCGACGTTCTGCCGGTCGATGAACGCGATCAGGAACATCACGACGAGGATGGGCATCAGGCGCCGCGCCATCTTCGACATGACGCGCTGCTCTTCGGCGGACGCGGGGTCCAGGGGTTCGGTGGTATTCACTGCGGGCTCCTCCGTGAATCGGTTGCTTGTCGGTTGAATCGGCGCCGCGCGCGATGCACGCGCGGGCGCAGGGGTGTTCGATGAAATCGGGGTTCGGCGGTGGACGGCGACGGTCAGCCGGTCCGGAAGTCGTCGAGCATCGGCGCGAACATCTCGTGCCACGCACGCGGCTTCGCCTTGATCGTGCCGGCGAGATACAGGAATTCGACGTAGTCCATCAGCTGGTTCGGCCGCACCGAGAAACGCGTGTCCGGCGCGGCGAGCATCTGCATCACGTCGTCGTGCGACACGCCGACGCCCGATGAGGCCGCATACAGCGCGGCCGCCGCGCGCGGGTCCTGCGCGATCAGGCGGTTCGCTTCGTCGAGTGCACCGAGAAATGCCGAGGCCAGCGCGGGCTCCGTGTCGACGAGCCGCTTCGGCGCGAACACGACGTCGAGCGTCAGCGGGCCGAGCACGTCGACCGAATTCACGACGCGATGAATGCCCGGCTGGCGCAGCTCGAGCGTCGAGAACGGCGGTGACGTGAAGTGCGCGGTGACGCCGTTCTCGCGGCGGATCAGCGCCTGCATCGCCTGCGGATGCGGCAGGTTCACGGTGATCGAATCGAGCTGCGCGAAATGCCTCGCTCCGAGCTGCCGGCTCGCGACCATCTGCAGCACGACCGCCGACAGCGACGTGCGGATGCCCGGTACGGCGATCCGGTCCGACGGCGTGAAGTCGCGCAGCGACGCGAGGCCCGGCCGATTCGCATTGAGCGACAGCGACGTCGTGGACAAGCCGCTGATGCCGATCACCTCGACGTTCGGAATCCCCCGCGCCCGCGCCCATAGCTCGATGAAGCCCGGCGCGCCGGCGCCCGCGAAATCGAGCGTGCCGGCCATCATCGCGTCGTTGACGGAATTGCCGCCGTCGAGCAGCACCCAGTCGACCGCGACCTCGCGCAGGCCGTGCCGCGCCGCGTGACGCTCGAACAGGCGCTGCTTCTCCATCACGAGCAGCGGCAGGTACAGCACGCCATAGCCTTTCGAGATCCGCACCGTGCGCGGCTTCGCGCGCACCAGCGACGGTGCGGCAAGCATGCCGAGGCCGGCGGCGAGCAACGCGCGGCGGCGTGGCGACGCGATCATGCGCATGCCTGCGTACGGTGGGCGGCAAGCGACGACGCGGCAGCCCGCGTCAGGCTTCGCCGTGCATTCGGCCGCGCCTTCGTCGTGCCCGTGACATGCTGCATGTTGCCGTCTCCTCTGGTATTAATGCCGTCATCGCTCGTTCCGGCTGAACACAGGTTATCGAGCGAGTCTGAGAAAATGCTGACATCCCGGCCTCGGGAAAACCCCTAACCCATCTACCTGCAAACGGCACCATGCGCATTCTCGTCGTGGAGGACGATGCCGAAATCGGCGCGGCGATCCGCAGCCGCCTCACGCGGCTCGGCCATGCCGTCGATCTCGAAACCGACGGCTCGACCGCGAACGGCTTGCTGCGCGTCGAGCGCTTCGACCTCGTCGTGCTCGATGCGAACCTGCCCGGCCTCGACGGTTTCGCGGTGCTGCGCAACCTGCGCGCGTCGGGCAGCACGACGCCGGTGCTGCTCGTTACCGCGCGCTCCGCGATCGACGACCGCGTGAGCGGCCTCGGCCTCGGCGCCGACGACTATCTCGTGAAGCCGTTCGACTACCGCGAGCTCGATGCGCGCGTGCAGGCGCTGCTGCGTCGCAACAGCGGCCATGCGAACGACGTGCTGACGCTCGGCGGCCTCGTGATCGACCGCAGCAGCCGGCTTGCCGAACTCGACGGCCAGCCGCTGTCGCTGTCGCGCCAGGAGTTCGCGCTGCTCGAGATTCTCGCGAGCCGCCCGCAGCGGATCTTCTCCAAGGACGAACTGCTGAACCAGTTGTTCAGCTTCGGCAACGAGCCGACCGCGAACGCGGTCGAGCAGTACGTGACACGCGTGCGCAGGAAGCTGCAGGGCAGCTCGGTCGAAATTCGCACCGCGCGCGGGATGGGGTATCAGATTGCCGCGCATTGACTGGTTCCCGAAGACGCTGTTCGGGCGCACGCTGCTGTTCATCGCGCTCGTCGTCGCGACCGGCGCGCTCGCGCTTGCCGCGATCGCGCGCTACTACGCGGGCGTCGCGGCCGAACGCGCGTACGACCAGTTGCTCGCCGGCGCGTCGATCCAGGTCGCGGAGAACCTGTACGTGCAAGGCGGCGTGCTCGCGCTGAACCCGCCCGTCGCCGCGCTGTCGACGCTGTCGCGCTACGACCTCGTCTACTACAAGGTCGTCGATTCGCGCGGGGTCGTCGTGGCCGGCTACAACGACCTCGCGAGCCCCGCGACGCTCGCCGCCGCGAAGCAGGGCCCGGCGTTCGCGAACGCCGTCTACCAGGGGCACCGGATCCGCACCGCGACCATCGCACGCTACATGCCCGAGGAAAGCACGCCGGGCTGGGCGCTCGTCACCGTTGCGCAGACAACCAACGCGCGGCAGCAGCTGACGAACGACATGAGCATCAAGGTGTGGACGCTGATCCTGCTGATGAGCGTGCTCGCGATCGGCGCGAGCGGCCTCGCGATCCGGCGCGGGCTGCGCCCGCTCGCGCAGATCGGCACGATCATCGCCGCGCGCGACCCGGCCGATCTGCGGCCGGTGGCCGTCGATACGCCGAGCGAGATCGACGCGATCATCGGGTCGATCAACGGACTGATGCACCGCCTCGCCGAGCGGATCAACGCGATGCAGCGCTTCATCGCCGACGCGGCGCACCAGATGCGCACGCCGCTCGCGCGCCTCGACGCACAGATCGAATTGCTCGACGGGGAAGTCGATCCCGCGCGCCATGCGGCGCGGCTCGATGCGCTGCGCGCGACCTGCTCGGACGTCGGCCGCCTGACGGGGCAGTTGCTCAATCATGCGATGGTGATTCATCGCACCGAGGTCGTGCCGCTGCAACCCGTCGACCTCGTCGCGCTCGCGAAGGACGTGCTCGGCCGCACGATTCCGCTCGCGGACGCGCGCGACGTGGCCGTCGCGTTCGCGAGCGACACGCCGCATGCGTGGATCGACGGCGATGCGATCAGTCTGCAGGAAGCGTTGTCGAACGTGCTGCACAATGCGCTGCTGCATGGGCATGCGGACGACATCGTCGTGTCGGTCGCCAGCGAGGGCAATGCGGATCGAGCGGTGACGCTGACCGTCACCGACAACGGGCGGGGGATTCCGCGCGAGCATTGGGACGCGGCGTTGCAGCCGTTCGTCCGGATCGCGCCGGACGGCAGCGAGCGTCGAACCGGGTCGGGGCTCGGGCTCGCGATCGTGCAGGAAGTGATGAAGGCGCACGGCGGGCGTGTCGGGTTCGCGTTTCCCGATGCGGGCGGGTTCGCGGTGGTGCTGACGTTTCCGCGGGCGGTGACGGCGCACGCCGGCGAAACCTGACCCGGTCGAACGTGACCGACGGCGGACAAACGTCTACGCCGCCTCCCCGCCCAGATACGCATCGCGCACCCGCTCGTCATCGAGCAGCGTTTTCGCGGGCCCTTGAAGCACGACGCGCCCCGTCTGCAGCACGTAGCCGTAGTGCGCGATCTCCAGCGCAAGGCTCGCGTTCTGCTCGACCATGAACACCGTCACGCCCTGCCGGTTGATCACGTCGATCAGCTCGAGCACCTTGTCGACGTAAAGCGGCGACAATCCCATCGTCGGCTCGTCCATGCAGATCAGTTTCGGCCGCGCCATCAACGCGCGCGCCATCGCGAGCATCTGCTGCTCGCCGCCGGACAGCGTGCCCGCACGTTGCACGAGCCGCTCGCGTATGCGCGGAAACAATTCGAGCACGCGCTCGTAATCGTCGGCCACCGCCGTGCGATCGCCGCGCGTATAGGCTCCCATCAGCAGGTTCTCGCGCACGCTCATGTCGCCGAACAACCGCCGCCCCTCGGGCACGGCCGCGATCCCGCGCCGCACGCGCTGCGGTGTCGCGAGCGCGGTCACGTCGTCGCCATCGAAGTGCACGACGCCGCGACGCGGCCGCATCAGCCCGAGAATCAGCTTCATCGTCGTCGACTTGCCGCTGGCGTTGCCGCCGAGCAGGCTGACGATCTGCCCGCGGCCGACTTCGACATTCACGTCGAAATGCACCTGCACAGGCCCGTAAAAGGTGTCGAGGTGTTCCAGTTTCAGCAGCGCATCGGTCATGGTCGTGTCGAGTCCGGAAGAAGGTGCGCTCATGCAGCCGCCTGCACGGTGCGCCCGGCGGCCGCGCCACCCGCATGGCGACGTCCGAGATAGGCTTCGATCACGCGTGAATCGCGGCGTACGTCGCGCGGCGCGCCTTCGGCGATCTTCGCGCCGTTGTCGAGCACGATCACGCGGTCGGACACGCGCATTACGAGTTCGAGCTTGTGCTCGATCAGCAGGATCGTCAGGCCGCGCGCCTTCAGCGACTGGATCAGTTGCAGCATCTCGGCGGTCTCGGTCTCGTTCATCCCCGCGGTCGGCTCGTCGAGCAGCAGCAAGCGCGGATGCAGCGCGAGCGCGCGGGCGATTTCCACGCGTCGCCGGTTCGCATACGACAGGCTGTGCGCCGGATGATCGATGCGCGGCGTGAGGCGCTCGCCGAACCCGGCGATGATGTCACGCGCCTCGTCGCGCAGCGCCGCTTCCTCGCGCCGCACCGACGCGGGCCGCACGAGCGCGCGCCACACCTCGGCCGCCGCGCCGAGCCCCGGCCAGCCGGGCCGCGCCGCGCGCAACCGCCCGTGCGCGCCGATCAGCACGTTGTCGAGCACGCTCAGGTTGCCGAACACGCGGCCGTGCTGGAACGTGCGTGCGATTCCGAGCGCGGCGAGCCGTTCCGGCGCCGTGCCCGTGATGTCTCGGCCGTCGAACGTCACATGGCCGGCATCGGGCCGGTCGGCGCCCGCGATCAGGTTGAACAGCGTCGACTTGCCCGCGCCGTTCGGGCCGATCACGCTCAGCAACTCGCCGTCGGCGAGCGTCAGGCTCGCGGCGTCGAGCGCGGTCACGCCGTCGAAGCGGCGCGTCAGGCCCTGCACGTCGAGCAAGGGTCGGTTGGTGGTCATCGCATTGTTCCTCATACCGTGCCGAGCAGGCCTTGCGACCGAAACCGGACGAGCAGCAGCAGCACGAGGCCATAGATCAGCATCCGGTAGTCCGCCGCCCAGCGGAACAGTTCCGGCAGCCCGATCAGCGCGATCGCGCCGACGACAGCGCCGAGCACGTTGCCGAGCCCGCCGAGGATCACCATCGTCAGCGCGAGAATCGACACCTGCGAATCGAAGGTCTGGTGATTGATATAGCTGTACAGGTGCGCGGCGATGCCACCGCTCACGCCGGCCGCGACGCCGCCAACCGCGAACGCGATCGCCTTGTAGCGATTCGGCGCGATGCCGTGCGCGCGTGCGGCGACGTCGTCCTCGCGTACCGCGCGCAACGTGCGGCCGAGATGCGAGCGAAGCAGCCGCACCTGCACGAGCGCGAACACGACCAGCACCGCGAGGGTGAACCAGTACGCGGCGCGCGCGGTGCCCGCCCATGGCAGCGGCGCGATGCCGGTGATGCCGAGCGGGCCGCGCGTGAGGCCGTCCCAGTTCAGGATCACGAGGCTCACCACTTCGCCGATGCCCAGCGTCGCGATGGACACATAGTGCCCGCGCAGCCGGAATGCCGGGTAGACGAGCAGCGTACCGAGCACGGCGGTGATCGCGCCCGCGCACGGTATCGTCACAGCCGGCGACCAGCCGAGATCCGACGACAGCAGTGCCGACGCATACGCGCCGATCACGAGCAGCGCCGCATGCCCGAGCGAGATCTGCCCGACCGTGCCCGCGACGAGCGTGAGGCTCAGCGCGAGCAAGCCATACAGCCAGGCATTGGTCAACGTCTGCAGCACGTATGGCGACGCGCCGAGCCACGGCAGCACGGCCGCCAGCGCGATCAGCACGACGACGAGCGGACGCGGCACACGCGCAGCCTGCGCGGCCGCGAGGAAGGTGCCGGTCATCGGTTCCGGCGGCAGCGCGCGATTCCTGCTGAACAAGCCGTTCGGCCGCCATACGAGAAACAGGATCAGCAGCCCGAACGCGAACAGGTCGCGATAGCTCGTGCCGAACAGCGCGACGCCGTAACTTTCGACGAGACCGAGCAGCAGGCTGCCCGCGATCGCGCCCGGCACGTTGCCGAGCCCGCCGATCAGCAGCGCGACCACGCCCTTCAGCGTCGCCTGGAAGCCCATCGCCGGATCGATGCTGTTGTAGTACATGCCGACCAGCAGGCCGCTGACGCCGCCGAGCGCACACGCGATCGCGAACACCGCCTGGTTCACGCGGTCGACATCGACGCCCATCTGCAGCGCGGCGTCACGATCCTGCGCGGTCGCGCGCACGGCCCAGCCGAGGCGCGTGAAGCGCAGGAAGCCGTATAGCAGCGCAGCCGCCGCGATGCCGATGCCGGCGATCAGCAGGTCGAGCGAGCCGAGCGTCGCGCCGGCGATTCTCAGGTGCCAGTCGGGCAGCGGCGTCGGCACCGCGCGCGGGTCCGCGCCGAACGCGAGTTGCGCGAGCTGGTCGAGAATGAAGCTGATGCCGATCGTCGCGAGCAGCGGCGCGATGCGCGCCACGTGGCGCAACGGCCGCAACCCGATCCGCTCGATCCCGATGCCGAGCGCGCCGCAGCCCAGGACCACCGCCGCGAGCGCGACCGGCAGCGGCAATCCGAAGCGCGTCAGGCACAGCCAGCCGATGAAAGCGCCGACCATATAGACCGAGCCGTGCGCGAAGTTGATCAGATGCGACACGCCGAAGATCAGCGCGAGCCCGACCGCGAGCAGCGCGTAGATATTGCCGACGATGAGGCCGTTGAGCGTGTAGTCGAGCCAGGAAGCCATCACGATGCGTCCGTCATTAGCATGCGGTTCGGGGGCGGGCTCAGCGCGCCGCGAGCTGCGGCTTCGCGCCGTCCCACAGCGCCCACTGCCCCTGCTTCACGACGAGATACACGGTGCGTGCGCCCGCGACACGGCGCGTCTGCGAATCGAAGCGCACCTTGCCGAAGATCACGCTCGGCACGTCGCTCACTTTCGCGAAACCGTCGTGCGCGGCCTGCCGCGTCGCGCCGTAGCGGCGCAGCACCTCGGCCGACAGGATCAGCGCATCGTATGCGCGCGCAACGAACGAATCGGGATCGGCATGAAATTTCGCGCGATAGCGCTGCACGAACGCCTGCACCTCCGGGCGCGGCTCGGCCGGGAAGAAGTTCGATTCCGTATAGACGCCGTCGACGGCCGTGCCACCGAGTTCCAGGAACTTCGGCGAATACACGGAGCCAACCGCTGCGATCGGCAGCGTGACGCCCGACGTGCGGGCCTGCCGCACGATCTGCGCGCCGTCCGCGTAGTAGGAGATCAGCACGATCGAATCGGGCTTCGACGCGCCGATCCGTACGAGCGTCGAGCGGAAATCCTTTTCCGTCGGCTGGTAGCCTTCGGCCGCGACGACCTGTGCGCCGAGCCCCGTCACCGCCTTCGCGAAGATGTCCTTGCTGGTGCGGCCCCAGTCGGTGTTCAGGTACAGCACCGCGACCCGCTTGAAGCCGAGTTCCTTCACCGCGTAGCGCGCGAGCAGCGGCTGCTCCTCGGCCTGGCTCAGTGCGGTGCTCCACAGATAGTCGCCGCCCTTGGTGAAATCCGGATGCGAGTTCGTGAAGCCGAATTGAATCAGTTGTCCGCGCTGGTAGATCGGCGACGCGGCCATCGACGTCGCGCTGGAGAAGTCGCCGAGCTCGATCACGATGCGCGGATCCGCGACGAATTTCTGCGCGATCGCCACCGCCTGACGCGGGTCGCTGCGGCTGTCCTGGAAGTCGACCGCGAGCGGCCGGCCGTGGATACCGCCGCTGCCGTTGATCTCGTCGAGCGCGAGGTCGAAGCCGCGCTTCCACTGCTCGCCGTATTGCGCGTCCTGCCCGGTGAGCGGCCCACTCACGCCGATCACCACCGGCTCGCCCGATACGCCCGCCGCGAGCGCGCCGCCCGTCGACAAGCCCCATGCCGCAGCCAGTGCCGCCACCGTGCCCAGCACGCGCCGCCATGCGCCGCGTGCCTCGTTCCCCGAAACGTTCATGCGTCCCCCACCATCGGTCAGTCGAAAAGAGTGAGGGCATGTAACCATCCGGTTCAGGGCGCTCAAACGAAGTTTTGCGCATATCGATATCGCGTGCGGCGCGAAGCAACATGCACTTGCCGTGGTCTCCCGCATATCGCGTGTCGCGCGACGCATCGACGTGCACCGCAGCGCATTGATTCGATTGATGTTTGCCGCGCGGCGCCGCTTCCGGTCGATCCGCAGGCCCGCATGGCCTGTCGTCGACACGGGTGCGCGCTTCGCATTTTTCGCGCTGTCGATACGAAAAATCATTATATGAATCTCGCATGATGGCACTCCTACAATGCGCAAATCGCATCATCGGAACGTGTCATGGAGTTGCATCAACTCGAAGCCTTTTCCGCGGTCATGTCGACCGGCAGCGTGACCGGCGCGGGTGAACTGCTCGGCCGTTCGCAGCCGGCCGTCACGCGGCAGATCCAGGAACTCGAAGCCGATCTCGGCTATACGCTGTTCGACCGCCACGGCCCCCGCGTCACGCCGACTGGCCGCGCGTTCCTGCTGTACGAGGAAGTCGAACGCTCGCTTGTCGGCCTGCGTGCAATCGAAGCGCGTGCGCGCGCGCTCGGCGACGACACGGCCGAACCCGTTCGCCTCGCGGCGACGCCTTCGCTCGCGGCCACTCTCGTGCCGGCCGCGCTCGCCGCGTTGCCCGACGACGCGCACGCGCCGCACTACCAGCTGCGCAGCGAGTCGGCCGAGCACGTCGTGCACGAAGTGCTCGCCGGCACGGCCGATATCGGCGTCGTCACGCTGCCGATGGCGCATGCGGGGCTCGACGTGCACTGGATCGCTCAGACGCCCTGCGTCGCCGTGTTGCCGGCCGGCGATCCGCTCGCGGACAAGCCGCGCATCGCGCTGCGCGATCTCGCACGCCGCCGCATCGTGACGGTCGCGAACCGGCACCGGCTGCGCCAGCGGATCGATGCGGCATTCGCGGCCGCACGCGTCGATGCGCGCGTGTTCATCGAAACCAATGCGTCGCTGAATGCGGTGATGGCCGCGCGCGCGCGCGTCGGAATCGGCATCGTCGACCCGGCGATCGGCGTGGCGCTGCCGGTGGACGGCGTCGTCGCACGTCCGCTCGATGTGGACATCCCGTTCGCGTTCGGTGTCGCGACGCCGACCGGCAAGCCGCGCACGGCCGCCGTCGATGCGCTGCTCGACGCGCTGCACCGCACGACGCGCACGCTGCTCGACGACGTGATCTTTCACGACGCATCCGTACATGACGCGTTGTTGCGAGGCGACCGGTTGCGCACCGATCGCCCGCCTCGCGCGACACGCACGGCACGCGCCCCACGCGCACGCCGTACCCGCCCGGAGGCCGCATGACGGCGACGCCCGACACGCACGAGGCACTCGACAGACTCGAAGCCCGCCTCGCCCAGGACCTGCGCTGGCTCGATCTGCCGGCACCATCCTGGGTGCCGCCACGTGACGTCGACGGCACGCGCGTGCTCGACGTCGCGATCGTCGGCGGCGGGATGGCGGGGCTCGCGGCCTCCGCCGAACTGCGCCTGCTCGGCATCGACAACCAGTGCGTGATCGACCGCGCGCCGGCCGGCTACGAAGGCCCGTGGGTCACGTTCGCGCGGATGGAGACGCTGCGCTCGCCGAAACAGCTCACCGGCCCCGCGCTCGGCCTGCCCGCGCTGACGTTCCGCGCGTGGTTCGAAGCGCAATACGGCCGCGACGCGTGGGACGCGCTCTACAAGATTCCGCGCACGCAATGGATGGAATACCTGCGCTGGTATCGCCGCGTGCTCGACCTGCCGGTGCGCAACGACACCGCGCTCGTGGCGCTGCGTCCGCGCGACGACGGCCTGCTCGCGCTCGACCTGCGCGCGAACGGCCAGGCGCAGACCGTGCTCGCACGGCACGTCGTGCTGGCGACCGGCCGCGACGGGCTCGGCGGCCCGTACGTGCCGCCCGTCGCGCAACGCGCGCCGCGCACGCGCTGGGCTCATTCGTCCGAGCCGATCGATTTCAATTCGCTCGCCGGCAAGCGCGTCGGCGTGGTCGGCGCGGGCGCGTCGGCGTTCGACAATGCAGGCACCGCGCTCGAAGCGGGCGCCGCGCGCGTCGACCTGTTCTTCCGTCGCGCGGACATTCCGCGCATCAACAAGCTGACGGGTATCGGCAGCCCCGGCCTCGTGCACGGCTATGCCGATCTCGACGATGCAACGAAGTGGCGCTTCATGCACTACGCGCTGACATCGCAAACGCCCCCGCCGCGCGACAGCGTGCTGCGCGTGTCGCGGCACGCCGGCGCGCATTTCCACGCAGGCAGCCCGATCGACGCGCTGGTCGAACACGCGGACGGCCTCGACGTCGTCACGCCGCGCGTCCGCACCACGGTCGACTTCCTGATCTTCGCGACGGGCTTTCATTCCGACTGGACGACGCGCGCCGAATTCGCGTCGTTCGGGCCGCATGTGCGGCGCTGGAAGGACCGCTATCAACCGGAACCGGGCACGTGGCTCGACGAGCTCGCCGAGTCGCCCGATCTCGGTCCCGCGTTCGCGTTCCAGGAACGCGAGCGCGGTGCCTGCCCGGCCGTCACGCACATCCACTGCTTCAACCATGCGGCAAGCCTGAGCCACGGCAAGCTGTCCGGCGACATCCCCGCGATCAGCGCGGGCGCCGAGCGGCTCGCACGCGGCATCGCGAGCCGGCTGTTCGACGCCGATCGCGACCGCCACTATGACGCGCTCGTCACGTTCGCGACCGCGGAGCTGCAAGGCGACGAATGGCGCGACGCCGACGCATGAACGCCGCCGCGATCCACGACACTCACGACGACTGGAAACCACCACGATGACCGCCCCCCTCCCGCCGGCCGCCGCGCCGGATACGATCGACGCCATCGCCGGCCTGCGCGAAAGCGACGCAGTGGCCATGCTGCGTCGCGCACGCGACAAGGTTCTGCTCCATACGCGGCTCGCCGAAGCCGCGCTGTTCGACGCCGCGCTGCCCGATCTTTCGTTGATCGAACGATTGCATGCGGCACGGTATGTCGCGCAGCGATCGAATGCGCACGCGCTGGCCGCGACCTACCGCGCACGGCTGATCGACGCGGGCGGCACGCCGGACGACATCACCCGTTCGGATGCCGATGCGTTCGACGCGCTGCCTCGACGCCTCGGCGCGCTCCTCGCGCATGCGCGACGCCTGACGCTCTCGCCCGTCGACGCGCGTCCGTCCGATCTCGATGCGCTGAAGTCGGCCGGGTTCACGACGCCCGCGATCGTCGCGCTCTCGCAGCTCGTCGCGTTCGTCGCGTATCAGCTGCGTGTCGCGGCGGCCGCGCGAGCGTTGCAGGCGCGCGCCACCCGGGAGGCAGCATGACTACGGCGACTCACGGTTTCACGTCCGACACGCTCGGCTGGCGTGCATGGCTCGATACGGTGCCGCTCGAGAGCGCAACGGCAGAGCAGCTCGCGGTGCTCGAAACGAGCCATCCTCAAGCGAAGACATCCGACTATTACCTGCTGCTCGTGCACCTGCCCGAGATCCTGCGGCAGCGTTCGGGCGTATTCAACGCGATCATGTACGGCCCCGGCGGACTGTCGCGCGCGGAACGCGAGCTGGCGAGCACTGCCGTGTCACGCGTGAACGGCTGCGTATATTGCGCATCGGTGCATGCGCAGCGCTTCACGCAACTTGCGAAGCGCACCGATGCGATCGACCAGGTGTTCGACGATCCTTCGACAGCCGGCACGACCGCGCGCGAACGCGCGATCATCCGCTACGCGATCGCGCTGACAGAACGGCCCGACACGCTGGATGAAAACGACATCGCCGCGCTCGAGGCGGAAGGGCTTACGCACGAGGAAATTCTCGACCTGTCGCACGCGATCGCGATCTTCGCGTGGGCGAACCGGTTGATGCTGACGCTGGGCGAGCCGGTGTTTCCGGAGCCGGCAACCGGCAGTTGATACGCTGGCGCAGGCAAGCACACGGGCTGACGCGCCGCCGCGCGTCACGCCTTGTGCGTCGACAACAAAATGCTCGTCTCCGTATTCGCGATCCCGTCGATCAACCGGATCGCGCCGAGCACGCGATCGAAATGCTCGAGCGAATCCGCGTGCAGTTCGGCGACCAGATCCCAGCGCCCGTTGGTGCTGTGGATCGACGCGACGTTCGGATGCCCGCGCAGCACCTTCACCACTTCCGCGCCGCGATTGCCCTGCACCGCGATCGACATCAGCGCGCGGATCCGGTGCCGCTCGGCCGCCGGCTTGAGCCGCACCGTGTAGCCGACGATCACGCCATTCTTCTCCAGCCGCGTCAGCCGGTTCTGCACGGTCGCGCGCGCGACGCGCAACGCCTTCGCGAGGGCAACGACGGGCATCCGCGCGTTGTCGCGCAGCAGCGCGATGAGCTGCCGGTCGACGTCGTCGAGCGTGATCATGAACGGACCTTCCTGTTGAACATGAGACGGCCGCCAGCGTGCCGGACGGCGCGCATTTCGACCATCGCGGATTGCACAAACTGCCGGATATGGCCAGCAATCTGCCAAGTCTATCGATAAATCTGCCACTTTTGCCGTCTTTTTGTTGGCTCGACTCACGGAAATAATGACTCCATCGCCCGGCCGCACACGCCGCGACGCCGCTTTTGGTGAAGCCGGGGCCCGCAGGCCGACGCGCCCGCCCCGCTCGACCAGGACGCCTGGACACCCGTACCGGCAAAAATTGGAGACAGACCGATGACCCGCTTCCTCGACGTTCCCGCCACCGCCCGACTGATCGCCAGGACGGGCGTCACGCCGTTCCTGCGCGAACTCGTCGACACGCTGCGCGCCGATTACCTGCACTGGGCCGATTTCGACAAGTCGCCGCGCGTCGCGTGCCACTCGCGCGACGGCGTGATCGAGCTGATGCCCGTCGCGAACGCATCGCTGTTCGCGTTCAAGTACGTGAACGGCCACCCCGTCAACGCCGCGCGCGGCATGCACACGGTGATGGCGTTCGGCGCGCTGGCCGAAGTCGACACCGGCTATCCGCTGCTGCTCGCCGAACTCACGCTGACCACCGCGCTGCGCACGGCCGCGACGTCGGTGCTCGCCGCGCAGGCGCTCGCCCGCCCCGACTCGCGCACGATGGCGCTGATCGGCAACGGCGCGCAAAGCGAATTCCAGGCGATCGCGTTCCATACGCTGCTCGGCATCGAGGAAATCCGCGTGTTCGACGTCGACCCGCTCGCGACCGACAAGCTCGTGAAGAACCTCGCCGCCTACGCCGACTTGCGCGTCGTGCGCGCCGCGTCGACCGCCGACGCCGTGCGCGGCGCCGACATCGTGACAACCGTCACCGCCGACAAGGCGTACGCGACGATCATCACCGCCGACATGATCGAGCCCGGCATGCACCTGAACGCGGTCGGCGGCGATTGCCCGGGCAAGACCGAGCTCGAGGCGGGCGTGCTGACCGCGGGCCGCGTGTTCGTCGAATTCGAGCCGCAGTCGCGCATCGAGGGCGAAATCCAGCAGATGCCGGCCGACTTTCCGGTGACCGAGCTGTGGCGCGTGCTGCAGGGCGAGACGGCCGGCCGCGAACGCGCGGACGAAGTCACGGTGTTCGACTCGGTCGGCTTCGCGCTCGAGGACTACTCGGCGCTGCGCTACCTGTACGCGCTCGCGCAACAGCACAACGCGGGCGTCGAGATCGCGCTGATTCCGCCGGCCGTCGATCCGAAGAACCTGTTCGCGCTGATCGACGATCCGGCCGCGATCGCGCAGGGTCACGCGGCCTTCGTGACCGAAGCCGTCGCCGCATTCGCGCGCTGATCGTCATCCCGGGCGGTGTGCGCGCCGCCCGGCTTCCCGCTTCTCGCCCTCTCCGTTCATGAATCTCGTATCGATCCAGGCGCCGGCCGCCGTCGTGATGATCCGGCCGCACCGCTTCCTGCCGAACCCGCGGACCGCAGCCGACAACGCCTTCCAGCGCACGGCCGCCGCCGGGGCGAACGACGCGCCGTCGGTGTCGGCCGCCGCGCGCGACGAAGTCACGGCCGCGGCGCGGACGCTCGCGGACGCAGGCGTGCGCGTGCACGTGTTCGACGACCACGGCGAGCGCGACACGCCCGACTCCGTGTTCCCGAACAACTGGTTCTCGACGCATCCGGGCGGGCATGTCGCGCTGTTTCCGATGTATAGCCCGAACCGCCGCCGCGAGCGACGCGCGAACATCGTCGAGATGCTGAAGGCGCAATACCGCGTGCAGGACGTGATCGACTACTCGGGGCTCGAATACGACGACGTGTTCCTCGAAGGCACCGGCGCGATGGTGCTCGACCACGTCGCGCGGATCGCATACACCGCGCGTTCGCGCCGCGCCGATCCGGTCGCGCTCGAACGCTTCTGCACGCACTTCAACTTCGAGCCGATCTGCTTCGACACGGCCGACGCGAACGGGAACCCGATCTATCACACCAACGTGATGATGAGCGTCGCAACGGCGTTCGCGATGGTCGGCCTCGACCTGATCGCCGACCGCCGGCGCCGCGACGAAATCGCGCAACGCCTGACCGAAACGGGCCGCACGGTGATCGCGCTCGATCACGCGCAGATCGCGAATTTCGCGGGCAATACGCTGGAATTGTCGGGCAAGGACGGGCGCGTGCTCGCGCTGTCGCGGCGCGCGTTCGACTGCCTCACGCGCGACCAGCGCGCGATGATCGAGCGTTCCGCGCGGCTGCTGCCGCTCGACGTGCCGACGATCGAACTGGCCGGCGGCTCGGTGCGGTGCATGCTCGCGGGCATACACCTCGCGCGGCGGGTAACCGCGCCGGATGCGATCGCCGTGGAATCGGCCGCGTCGCCACGCGAGACGACGCCGCAAACCTGACCGGCAAACTCACGAAGCACGAACGGCTGCCGATGCGATGCAACGGCAGCCGTTTCTTGTTCAAAGCGTATCGAATCGGCGGGCGTCGGCCCGCATCGGCAACACCGCAGAATGCTCCGGTATCCGAACGATACCGGAGCCCGCCGCGCCGCTCACCCCGCCAGCAGCTTCAACCCGGCCGGCAGCGTTTCGCCGAACACGCGCGCCGTGTCGGCTTCGTCGAACGCGATCGCCTCGCGCACCATGTCGATCCACGCGGCCGACGCATTCGCGGCCGACAGACGCCGGATCACGGCCTCACGTGTCTCGTCCGGCAAATCGCGTTCGCGGTCGCCCGTCATCCGCGCGATTTGCGCGACCGCGAATGCCGCGGGTTCGACCTGCTTCCAGTCCAGCGCGAACAGCGCGTCGAGCCAGCGGTTCGCGACGTCGGCCGGCACGACACTGTGCGCGCTGCCGTAGAACGGCCGCCGCGCACCGATCCGCCCGAGCGCCCACGCGCACAGCGTGCGCTCGGCCGGCTTCTGCAATTGCACGATCAAACGCTCGGCCAGTTCCACCTTGCGCTCGACCGGCAATCGTTCGAGCGACGCGGACAAGCGCGTCATGTCGGCCGGGCCGACCTTGGCCGGGTCGAACGGCAGCTTGCGGCGCTTGTCGTCGGACGGTTCGAGAAACGCGATGGCGTCGCGCACCTGCGTCTGCGCGTCGTCGTCGAGGCCGCCGGCCACGCGCCGCCACAGCGTCCACCACTCGGACCACACCTGCGCGTCGTTCACGTACTGAATCCCGTCGTCGAACAGCGGCCACAGCTGTTCGATGCGCCAAGCATCGAGCGGATGGCCGAAGCCGGGCCGCAGGCAATAGCCTGCGAGGTTCAGCCACGCGCGTTCGTGATCGGCCGAGCGCCGGCGGCGACGCGCCCGCGCGAGCAACGCGTCGAACAGTTCGCGCGCGAGTGCGACGTCCCACTCGTCGCGCGGGCCGAGCACCTGTTCAAGTTGCGCACGCAACCGTCGCGTGTCCTTCGGCGTGACGTTCGCGGCCTTGCTGCCGAACGAGCGGTCGATCAGCTCGATCGCATGATCGAGACGCGGATGGCGTGCGAGCGCGGCGTCGTCGCCCTGCGCGGGCGCGTCGCCGCGCAACTGGAATTCGAGTCGCCAGCGCCGCGACGCGTCGTCGGTCGCGATGCAGTGCATTTCGAGCGTGCCGACTTCGGTCAGCGATGCCGTGAGTTTCACCGGCGTTTGGCGTGCGTCGCTGCCGGCTTGCCGGTCGACGACCGTCGCGATCGGCGGCAACCGCACGAAATCGCCGCCGTCCAGTTCGACGAGATCGCCGGGCCGGTATGCCGTCTCGGCCACCGTCGACACGAGGTGGAAACGCACCGGCTGCCCGAGCTGGAGCGCGAACGTGCGCTCCTCGAGCCGGATCTCGCGGCCCTCTTCCGAACCGCGCGGCAGCAGGCAGACGCCACGCGGGGCCGCGTCGCCGTCACCATCGTCGAGCACGAGGAAATAACTGCGCGCGGAGCCGCCGCCGATGCGCGGCGCATGCCCCGCCCGCGCAAGGCCGTAGGCCACCGCGCCGCGCGCGACCGCCACGTCCGGATGCGCGTTGTGCAGCACGTCGAGCGGCGCACCGCGCCACGCGCCGAGCGTTTGCGCGAGACGGCCGGCGAGCGCGCCCGCGCGAAACACGCCGCCGTTGAGCAGCAGCGTGTCGGGCAGCGGACCTTCCGCATGGCGATTCAGGAACGCGGCGACGTGGCGCGTGACGGCCGGGTCGCTCGCATACGGCAAGCCGAATTCGACGATCGCGGCCCGCGCGCGGCGCGGCAGCTCGCCGGCGTCGACCTGCGGAAAGAAGCCGTCGACGACGATCTGCTCGACTTCCTGCCGCGTCAACTCGGCCGAACGCGCGCCGCCGACGAGCTTGCTGCCCGCGCCGAGCAGCGTCACGGTGACGGACGCCGGCGCGTCGTCGCCGAGCAGCCGCTCCTTCGCCGCGCGGCAGCGTTCGACGAGCTGCGACAGGCTCGCGGCGGACAGCCGCGTGCCGGGCTCGGTCAGCCGCGTCTCGACCAGGCGCGCGAGCGCGAGGTCCATGTTGTCGCCGCCGAGCATCAGGTGATTGCCGACGCCGACGCGCGTGAAGGCCGGTTCGCCGTCGTCGCCCGGCGCGACGTCGACGAGCGTGAGATCGGTCGTGCCGCCGCCGACGTCGCAGATCAGCACGCGGCGCGCGGCGGCAAACGTGTCGCGCAACGTCTCGCGCTGGCCGTACAACCAGTCGTAGAACGCGGCCTGCGGCTCTTCCAGCAACCGCAACGCCGGCAGTTTCGCGCGTCTGGCGGCCTCGACCGTCAACGCGCGCGCGCCGTCGTCGAACGATGCCGGGACCGTCAGGATGACGTCCTGCTTCGCGAGCGGCGCGTCGGGAAAACGTGCATCCCACGCGGCACGCACGTGCGCGAGATAGCTCGCGCTCGCGTCGACCGGCGAGACCTTGTCGACGCCTTCGGCCGCGCCCCACGGCAGGATCGCCGCGAGCCGGTCGACCGATGCGTGCGACAGCCAGCTTTTCGCGCTGGTGACGAGCCGCCCCGGCACCTGCGCGCCGAGCGTGCGCGCATAGCGGCCGATCACGGCCGGCGGTGCACCGACCGCGGCCGCGCCGGCCGTCGCATCGGACGCCCAGGGCAAGCGCAGCGCGTCCGGCGGGAGTTCGCCCGCCGCCGGGTGATAGCGCACCGACGGCAGTAGCGGCTGCGCGGCCACCGCGCCGGGGCCGACCAGTTGCTCGACGTCGAACACACGGATCGCGTCGGAGCCGGCCTCGACGTATGCGACGACCGTGTTGCTCGTGCCGAGGTCGATGCCGACCGTATAGCGCTTCATCGCGCTCAGGCGGCGCCGCGCACGTCGAACTCGACCTTCCAGCGCTCGTTCGTGCCGCTCGGGATCGCCTCGAGTTCGAGCGTGCCGGCTTCGGTCACGCGCGCGTGCAGCTTCACCGGCACGACCTCGCCGACCGTGCGCCCTTCGGCAGGCAGCGTCGCCTGGATTTCCTCGAGCTCCTGGAGCTCTTCGGGCGACCAGTAGTCGAGCAACGTGCCGACCTGGTCCTGGCGGCGCACCGACGATCCGAAGAAGCGGAACTGCACCGGTTCGCCGACGACGAGGCCGAACTCCTGCGGCGGCAGCGCCGCATCCGAGCCTTCCTCCATCCCGAACGGCGCGACGCACAACGCTTGCACCGGCGGCTCCAGCCCCGGCACGGCAGGCATCGCCGATTCGATCGCGACGTAGTACGCACGCGCCGTGCCGCCGCGAATACGCACACCGCGGCCGCGCTTCACGTAACCGTAATAAGCCGCGCCGCGCGCGACCGCCAGATCGAGATCCGCGCCTTCGAGCAGGCGCGCGGACGGCGCGCCTTCGGCGGCCAGCCAGCCGTTGAGCGTGTCGAGCACGCGCTGCGTGAGCAGCGTCGACTTGAACACGCCGCCGTTGAACAGCACCGCGGTCGGATGCAGGAACGTCGCGCCTTGCGGCAGCGTGCGCTGCACGCCGTCGAGCGCGTCGAGCGCCGCGACCTGGCGGCCGAGGAACGCCGCGAGATGGCGCGTGATGCCCGCGTCCTGCGCATACGGCAGGCCGAGTTGCGTCAGGCCGACGCGCGCGCGGCTCACCGGACGCGCCGCCGCATCGACTTGCGGGAAGAAGCCTTCGAGGATCGTCTGCGTGAGTTCCGCGCGCGTCAGCTCCGTGCGGATCGAGCCGCCGATCAGCTTCGAGCCGCGGCTCGGCACGACGAGCGGCACCGCGTCGGTCGTCGGGTCGGACAGCAGCGTTTCCTTCGCGGCGCGGCACGCGTAGGTCAGCGCGCGCAGTTGCCACGGATCGGCCTGCGTGCCCTGCTGCGCGAGCTTGCGCGCGACCACGTGCGCGAGCGCGAGGTCCATGTTGTCGCCGCCGAGCAGGATGTGCTCGCCGACCGCCACGCGATGCAGTTCCAGGTTGCCTTCGCGCTCGACCACCGCGATCAGCGACAGGTCGGTGGTGCCGCCGCCGACGTCCACGCACAGGATCAGGTCGCCGACCCGCACCTGCTTGCGCCAGCCGCCTTCGCTCTTCTGGATCCAGCTGTAGAGCGCCGCCTGCGGCTCCTCGAGCAGCGTCATCCGCGAATAGCCGGCGGCACGCGCGGCTTCCGCCGTCAGTTCGCGCGCGGCCGGGTCGAACGACGCGGGGATCGTGACCGTCACGTCCTGGTCGGCGAACGGCGCGTCGGGATGCGCGTGGTCCCACGCTTCGCGCAGGTGGGTCAGGTAGCGAATCGAGCTTTCCAGCGGCGACACGCGCGACACTTCGGGCGGCGCATCGCTCGGCAGGATCGCCGCGCGGCGATCGACGCCCGGGTGGCACAGCCAGCTCTTCGCGCTCGACACGAGGCGGATCGGCGTGCCCGCGCCGCGGGTGCGCGCCATTTCGCCGACCGCGAAGGCGCGCGAGGCCGTCCACGGCAGCGTCAGGTCGCCCTGCGTCAGCTCGCTTTCATGCGGAAGATAGAGGAACGACGGCAGCAGGTCGCGCGACTCCAGCGCGCCCGGCGCGGTCAGCTGCGCGATCGGCAGCACCTGCTGCGTGATCTTTTCGCCGTCGCTCGCGGCGCTGTCGACGTACGACAGCGCGCAATGGGTCGTCCCGAGGTCGATACCGATCGAATAGCGCGGATCGCTCACAGTTCCACCTCCGCCGGTGCGACCACCGATGCGTCGTGGCTGCCCGTCAGCTTCGGCAGGCGCACGTCGGCCACGCGCCAGCCGCGATGGCTGACCGTACCCGTGAACGGCGCGGAGCCGACGACGTTGCCCGTCACGCGCACGGCCGTCGCGTCGAAGCCGGCCGGCAGCGTCACGCGGCTGCCTTCGGCTTCGTCGCGCACCGGCACGATCGTGAAATGCTCGCGCAGCGCGGCGCGGCAGCCGTCGTGCACGAGGCGTGCGGCGGCGCCGATGTCGGCGTCCGCATAGCCGGCGATGTCTTCCTCGACGAAATCGATGAAGCGCGCATCGCGCTGCAGCAGGCCCAACAGTTGC
Source organism: Burkholderia sp. RF2-non_BP3 (assembly GCF_001522185.1). Lineage (NCBI taxonomy): Bacteria > Pseudomonadati > Pseudomonadota > Betaproteobacteria > Burkholderiales > Burkholderiaceae > Burkholderia > Burkholderia sp. RF2-non_BP3. The sequence goes on from NZ_LOSU01000063.1 coordinate 68,410, forward strand.
AGCGCGGCTTGCGGGCTCGCTTCGCGCAGCTCGGGGGCCGGGGCCTTCGCGGGCGCCGGAGCCGCGGCGGGGGCCGGCGCAACCGGCGCCGGGGCGACCGGTGCCGGCGCGCCGTCGCGCACGCGCAGCACGCCGGCCGCGAACTCGCGGTTGCCGATCACGGAAAAGAACGTGCCGACGGCCAGCGACAGCCGGCCGAAGAAGGACAGGTTGGATTCGGGCATGGGGTCTGGACTCCTGTGGGCTCGCGACACGGCGAGCATCTTGCCTGGGCGCCGGGCGGCGGCGTGCGATGGCGCACTGCCGCCGCCCGGCGCGTGATTCGGGCGCGCCCTCTCGGGTGCGGAAAACCCGTATTTTGCCCTGTGGCGGGCGAACCGGGCAGAAGTTGGGGGACAGAACACGGCGGCGCGCGGGTTTCGCGCGGCGCCGGATTGCATCGGACTGCCGGTTATCGGGTGATGGTTGCGATGTTGCGGCGCGTCAGCGCGGCTTGCGGGGGCGCGCCGCCTTCGCCTCGAAATCGCGCGACAGCATGCCGGGCGTGACCTCGCCGAAACGCGCAAGCAGCACCGCTTCGGCCTCCTTCAGCGTGGCCGACAGATTCAAGAGACACGCCCGATCCGCCGCGCGCTGAAATCGGCGACGTGCTTGCCGGCACCGTGTTCGTTGATCGATCGCCGGGCGAGATCGCCGTGTTCGACATGACGGGACTCGCGCTGCAGGACCTGACCGGACGTTCGATCCGGTGGCCGTGTTGAACGGCACCGGCGTGGTATCTTCCATCGTCATGCGTCTATCCAGAATCTCCGCCATCTCGTTCGATCTCGACGACACGCTGTGGCCGTTCGGCCCCGCCGTCGAACGGGCCGAGGCGTCGCTGCATGCGTGGCTGATCGCGCACGCGCCCGATACCGCGAGCGTCGTGCCCACGTCGCAGGCACTGGGCCAGTTGCGCAACGAATACGAACGCTCGCGGCCGGACCTCGTCAGCGACTTCCGTGCGCTGCGCATCGGCTCGATCCGGCTTGCGCTCGAACGCGCGAACGAAGACGTCACGCTGACCGACCGCGCATACGACGTGTTCTATTCCGCGCGAAACCGGGTCGAGTTCTTCGACGATGCGTTGCCGGCGCTCGCGTGGTTGAGCGCGCGATTTCCGCTGATCGCGGTAACGAACGGCAATGCGGACCTTCAACTGACCGGCGGCGGCGAGTTCTTCCGCGACACGCTCAGCGCGCGCGCGTTCGGATTCGCGAAACCCGAGCCGGAAATCTTCCATGCGGCCGCCGCGAAGCTCGGCGTGCCCGCGGCGGAGCTGCTCCACGTCGGCGACGACTTTCACCTCGATGTCGTCGGCGCGTTGAATGCGGGGCTTCAAGCGGCCTGGGTGGTGCGTCACGAAGGGCCGGAAGCGGAGCACGCCGCGCCGCGTGCCCCGTCCCCCCATCTGACCGTTCGCGACTTGTCGGCGCTGTGTCGTGCGCTCGGCGGCCCCGTCGAAGCGTCGTAACCGCGAGCCCGCAACGCCGCGCGATTGCGCGGTCGAGGTCGATCGCCGCCATCGGCACGACCGACCGCCGCTTCACGCCGCCTTGCGCGCGTCCGCGATCCGTTGCGGCGCCTTCGGTCGCGCATAAAGCCGCTCGAGATACGCGCGCAATTGCGGGAACGGTTCGATCAGGTGACATTCGCTCGCCCAGTCGATCAGGTAGACCGTCACGCAATCGGCCACCGTCAACGAGTCGCCGACGATGAATTCGCGCCCTTCGAGATGCTTTTCGAGGATCGCGGCCATCGTCGCGAAATCCTCGCGAGCCAGCTCGATATCGGCCGGCGAGCGCTTTTCCGGCGGATAGATGAACGAATGGCGCGTAATCCGCCACAGCGGCTGTTCAAGCTCCGTCACCGCGAACATCACCCACCGATACGCCTGCGCGCGCAGCGCCAGATCGACCGGCAACAGCGCCTTCTCCGGGTACTTGTCCGCGAGATACAGCACGATCGCTGCCGACTCGGGAATCACGAGGTCGCCGTCCACGAGCACGGGCACCTTGCCGGCCGGATTGAGGCGCAGGAATTCGGGCCGCTTGTGCTCGCCCTCGAGCAGGTTGACCGACACGAACTCGAAATCCGCGTCCAGTTCCTTGAGCCCCCAGAGCGCGCGTTGCGAGCGCGTGCCGGCGAATCCGTAAAGCTTCATCGCAATGTCTCCTTCGATAATGTCGGGGAAAAATCGCCGCGCGCAGGCGACGGCCCATCGGCCGCGACGACCGCGCGCGCAGCGCCTGTCGCCGCTCACATGCCCGGCACCGCGAGCACCGGCATCACGTCGATCGCTTCACCCGGAAACAGCGTGAAATGCGGATGACCTTCGAACAGCGCGGCGGCCGCGTCGTGCGATGCGGCGCGCACGACCGTGAAGCCGTTCATCGCATTGGCGGTGTCCGTCACGCCGCCCTTGCCGATGGTCTTGGTCTTGCCGAGCGGCCCGCCGAGCTCGACGATCGCGTCGCGATGCCGGTCGACCCACGCGTGCCATGCGGCGATCCCCTCGCGCTCCCGCGCACGCCGCTCGTCCTCGGGCAGCGCCATCCACGCCTTCATGGCCGGGCTCTCCTTGCTGCCGAGGAATACCGCGAGATACAACTGCTGTTGCGCACCCATGCTTCCTCCGTCCGATGGCGGGAACGACGGGCTGCCGCTCCTCGTCCTTGACACAATAGGTTGATATCAACACAATTGCAACATGGCACGCAAAGAAGAGCTCCCTTTCGAAACGACGCTGATGGTGCGCGATTGCTGTCTGTGCCTGCACATGCAGCGCGCGGCGCGCAATCTCGCGCGCATCTTCGACGATGTGCTGCGTCCGCTGGATCTCACCAACGGCCAGTTTTCACTGTTGATGTCGCTGAACCGGCCGCAGCCGGCCGCGATGAAATCGGTCGCGTCATTGCTCGCGATGGACCGCACCACGCTGACCGCCGCGCTCAAGCCGCTCGAGCGGCGCGGGCTGCTCACGATCACGCAGGATCCGGACGACAAGCGCAGCCGCCTGCTCCAACTCACGCCGGCCGGCCATCGGTTGCTGGCCGAAGCGTTCCCGCTGTGGCAGCAAACGCACGCCGACATCGAACGGCCGTTCGCGGCAGGCGAAGTCGATGTGTTGCGCGGGCAGTTGCGCGCGCTGTCGGAGGATCCGGCTACGCGCGACTGACGCGGCGCGCCATGCGCGTCACTTCCGCGCCTTCTTCGGCATCAGCAGTTGCGCGAACTCCTGCAGGAAGCGCACGGGCCCGTGCGCGTGCAGCGCCTGCCCGCTGCTGAGCGCGCCGTCGATGACGGTCGCGAGCCGCAGCGCGTAGGTTTCCGGTTCGTCGATCCGCATCGCGCTGGCCAGCTCCGTCAGCCGGCGCCGCAATTCCTGCTTGTGCGCGACGGCGACCTTGCGGGCCGGATGATTGCCGTCCGCGTACTCGGCGGCGATGTTGATCTGCGGACAGCCGCGATAACCGGGGCGCTCGATGCGCTCGCCGATCCACTGCAGCTGCGCATCCAGTTCCTCGCGCGGCGTGCGCCGGTACTGCGCGGCCACCGCGTCCCAGTGCGCCCAGAAGTCCGCATCCTCGCGCAGCAGGAACGCCTCGATCAGGTCGTCCTTCGTCGCGAAGTGCCGATACAGGCTCGTCTTCGCGACGCCCGCCCGCGCGACGATCAGGTCCACGCCGACCGCCCGCGTCCCTTCCTGGTAGAACAGCGCGCTCGCCGTTTGCAGAATGCGTTCGCGCGTATCGGGCGCGCTACCGTTCGTGTCCGTTCCCTTTTTCATCCAAGCCCGGCCGCCTAGGCCGCCTGTCCCGCGAAAGTGCGTCCGATGATAGCACCCGGAAGTTGACGACGCTACAGGTCTGTACTACAAAACAGACTGATCTGTATCGGAGCTGATCATGGACGATCGAATGATGGTTGCGGTGTATGGCGCCACGGGTCACACGGGGCGGTTCGTCGTGGCCGAGCTGGAACGGCGCGGCCTCGGCGCGATCCGCATCGGGCGCGATGCCGCGCGCCTCGCGCAAGGCGGCCCCGACGCGCCGCCGTGGCGCGTCGCCTCGGTCGATGATCCGGCCGCGCTCGACGCCGCATTGCGCGGCGCGCACGCGGTGATCAACTGCGCGGGCCCGTACCTCGATACCGCGCTGCCGCTCGCCGATGCGGCGTTGCGGGCAGGCGTCCCGTATCTCGACCTGACGGCCGAGCAACCGTCGGTCCAGGCGCTGACCGACCAGCGCGACGCCCGCGCACGCGCCGCCGGCGTGACGCTCGTGCCGGCCGCCGCGTTCTACGGCGGCCTGGCCGATCTGCTCGTCACGGCGATCGTCGAACCACGCGAGCCGATCGAGCGCGTCGACGTCGCGACCGGCCTCGACAGCTGGCATCCGACGCGCGGCACGCGCGTGACCGGCGAGCGCAATCATGCGATCCGGCTGATCCGGAAGGACGGCAAGCCGACCGCGGTGCCGTCGACGCCACGCGAACGCAGGTGGCCGTTCCCGTCGCCGCTCGGCGACGTCGACGTCACGCTGCTGCCGTTTTCGGAAGTGATGACACTCGCGCGTCATCTGCGCATCGATACGATCGAGTCCTGGCTCGCGACGCGCGCGCTGCGCGACGTGCGCGATGCCGGCACGCCGCCGCCGCGGCCGGTCGACACGCTTGGCCGCTCCGCGCAGCAATTCGCGATGGACGTGGTCGTCGTGCAGAACGGCAGCACGCATCGCGCGACCGCGTCGGGACGCGACATCTATGCGGTCAGCGCACCGATCATCGTCGAGGCGACGGTCCGCTTGCTGAGCGGCAACGCGTTGACGTCGGGCGGCGTGCGCAGCCTCGGCGAACTGTTCGATGCGCGCGATTTCCTCGCGGCGCTCGACACGGTCGCCGTATCGTTCGATAAGAACACCGATCGGAATTTCAACCGGAGGAACGAGCATGAGCCGCAATAACAAGGAGAAAGCCGCGTATTTCCGTTCGCTTCATCGCGCGGGCCAGCCGCTCGCGTTGTTCAACGTGTGGGACGCCGGCAGCGCACGCACGGTGGCCGACGCGGGCGGCGTCGCGCTGGCAACCGGCAGCTGGTCGGTCGCGGCGGCCAACGGTTTCGTCGACGGCGAGCAGATGCCGAAAGCGCTCGTGATGGAAGTGCTCGCGCGGATCGCGCAGGCGACCGACCTGCCCGTCACCGTCGATCTCGAAAGCGGGTATGGCGAGCGGCTGGAGGATGTCGCGGACACGATCGCGCGCAGCATCGAGGCCGGCGCGATCGGCTGCAATCTCGAGGACAGTTTTCCGGCGACGGGCGAGCTGCGCACCGTCGACGCTGCGGCGGCGCGTCTCGCGGCGGCGCGGCAGGCGGCCGACCGCGCGGAGATCGGCTACTTCATCAACGCGCGCACCGACGTGTTCTTCAAGGCCGCGGCCGACACGCACGACGAGCGTTTGCTCGACGACGTGCTGACGCGCGCGCGTGCGTACGCGGAGGCCGGCGCCGACGGCCTGTTCGTGCCGGGGCTGCAGTCGCCGGCGCTGATTCGCGCGCTGACGGCCGCGTCGCCGCTGCCCGTGAACATCATGCGCGTCGCGCAAACGCCGACGCTGGCCGAACTCGCGTCATACGGCGTCGCGCGCATCAGCCACGGGCCGTACCCTTACCTGCAGGCGATGAAGGCGCTTGCGGCGGTGGTCAGGCAGGGCGGCTGAACGCTGAACATCGCATGAAGCAAACAGCGGGCGCGCCGCAACAAGCAGCGTGCCCGCGCCGGTCACATCATCGGGACACGCCGGTTTCTCGACGGCCCGAACGGCAGGCCGATCCACGCTCGCGTCGATCGGCCCGCATGCACCTCACTCGGCCAGCGCCGGCGCCACGCCCACCCGCTTCGGCACGCCGGTCACGATCGTCGCGACCGCCACGGCCAGCACCGCGGCCGCGCCCAGGAACACGCCGCCCGCACCGTTCGCGTCGAACACGACGCCGCCTGCCGCCGCGCCCGTCGCGATCGCGAGCTGGATCGCCGCGACGATCAGCCCGCCCGCGCTTTCGGCCTCGTCGGGCACGGTGCGCGTGACCCACGTCGACCATGCGACCGGCACGCCGCCGAACGCCATCCCCCACAACGCGACGAGCACCGCGTCGATCATCGGCGCGCGGCCGAGCGCGACGAGCGCGACGCCGAGCACGACCATCAGCGCGGGCATCCCGATCAGCATCGGCCGCAGTCGATGCTCGAGCACACGGCCCGCGAGCGACGTGCCGACGAAGTTCGCGATCCCGTAGCCGAGCAGGATCGCCGACAGCCCGTTCACGCCGACGCCCGCGACCTGTTCGAGGAACGGCCGCAAATACGTGAAGAACGCGAAATGCCCGGTGAACACGAGGATCGTCGCGAACATCCCGAGGCCGACGGTCGGCCGGCGCAGCACGTCGACGAGCGTGCGCAGCCGCGTCGTGCCGCTCGGCGGCATCGACGGCAGCGTCATCACCTGCGACGCGAATGCGAGACCGCCGAGCCCGGCCGCGACCAGGAACACGTTGCGCCAGCCGATCAGGTGCCCGAAATAACTGCCCATCGGCGCGGACGCGATCGTCGCGACCGCGACGCCGCTGAAGATGATCGACAGCGCGCGCGGCACCATCGCGGTCGGCACGAGCCGCATCGCGGTGGCGGTCGCCATCGTCCAGAAGCCGCCGAGCGCGACGCCGAGCACGACGCGGCCGATCAGCAGCGTAGTCAGGTCGGGCGCGAACGCGACCGCGAGATTGGACGCGACGAGCAGCACCGAAAACGCGAGCAGCACGCGCCGGCGGTCGATCGTGCGCGTCAGCGCCGAGATCAGCAGGCTCGTGACGAGCGCCACCGTCGCGGTGGCCGTGACGGCCTGGCCGGCCACGCCTTCGGTCACGCCGAGGCTGTCGGCCATCGGCGTGAGCAGGCTCGCGGGCAGGAATTCGGCGGTGACGAGACCGAACACGCCCAGCGTCATCGCGAAGACGGCGCCCCAGGCCGGCTCGCGGGGGGCCGCCGTGGTGGCGGCAGAGGAGATTCCTGGATTCATGCGTCGTTCCGGGTCGTATAGGGAAAATACTGATGACGACGTATCGTAAGGAACGGCGGCAGGACGGTCTATGACATACAATCCGTTCTTGTTGATCGATCGTCCGAATTTCGCGATGTCCGAGCCCCTGCTTCCTCCCGTCCCCGACGTGCACGACCTCGTCAGCGAGCTGCTGCTGGGGATGCGCCTGAGCGGCGTGCAGTATCGCCGCATCCAGGTGCCGCGGCCGTTCGGGCTGAGTTTCGGCCATGCGCCGGGCCGCGCGCAGTTCCATTTCGTCGGGCGCGGGCCCGTGCTGCTGCGCGACGCGGACGGCACGACGATGCGCCTCGAGGCGGGCGACGCGATCCTGCTGCCGCACGGCCGCACGCACGCGCTGGTGTCCGATCCGGATGCGCCGTGCCGCGAGATCGGCGGGTTCGAGGTCGCGAAGATCTGCGACACGGTCGCGTCGGTGGGCGCGACGTCGTGCGCCGCGACGGAGCCGGCCGCCGGCGACGCGCTGATCTTCAGCGCGTGCATGGAACTCGATCTCGGCGGCATGCAGCCGCTCGTCGGGACGATGCCGGAATTCATGCACGTCGGCACGCTGCTCGCGCGCTACCCGGAAATCCGTCCGATGCTCGACGCGATGGAACGCGAATCGTGCTCCGAGCGCGCGGGCTTCGCGGGCATCCTCGCGCGGCTCGCGGACGTGGTCGCCGCGTTCATCGTGCGCGGCTGGGTCGAATGCGGATGCGGCGACGCGACGGGCTGGGTGCAGGCGCTGCGCGAGCCGAAGCTCGGTCGCGCGATCGTCGCGCTGCATCGCGATCCGGGGCGCAACTGGAGCGTCGCGGAACTCGCCGCCGAAGCGGGCGTCTCGCGGTCGGTATTCGCCGAACGCTTTCTCGCGGCCACCGGGATGACGCCGGTGCGTTACCTGACCGAGCTGCGGATGCGGCTCGCCGCGCAGTGGATCGCCCGCGAGGGCGAAACGATCGAAGCGGTGGCATACCGGCTCGGCTACGGGTCGCTCGCGGCGTTCAGCCGCGCGTTCAAGCGCGTGGTCGGCAGGCCGCCGGGTGCGGTGCGTGCCGAAGGCGACACGCACGCCGACGTGTGACGTGTAACGCTTCGCGTGCAGCGCGGGGCCAGGCGAACACCTGCCGAGTCATGCCGGCATCGCTCGATCCGCCGTCGCCCGTGACGCTTGCGCTCAATCGCTGTGCGCGTCGAGCTTGTCCACCAGCGCCGTCGCGCACTCCACGGCCAGTGCCGCGCACTGTTGCGCATCCACCGGCGCGCCGTTCGTCATCGCGCCCTGCACGATCCGGCCCAGCAATTCCTTCGCCAGGTCGGCGATCTCGTGTTCCCGTTCCGTCATGATGTTCCTCCCGTGCGTCGGCCGATGGCGGCGACGCGCTCAATCCCCCTCCCCGCTCAATGCCCTTTCGCCCGCACGACGATCTGCGCCTGCGTGTCGCGTTCGATGCGTTCGAGCGACGCGCGCAGCGCCGTGAACTCGTCGGGCGTGCAGACCTGGCGGCCGAATTCGGCCTCCATCCGCCGCGTGACCTGCACGACCCGCGTGGCCGCATCGAATACGTAATGCGACGCGAAGTCGACGAAGCGGTCGTGCACGGCCGCATCGGCCGGCAGGTCGGTCACCGCGACGTCGGCCGGCAGCGTGATCTGGCCGGTCTCCTCGAAACTGCCGCCGATGCACGTCCACGGCTGCGCGCGCGCGGGTTCGGCCAGCCAGCCTTCAACCTGTGTCGCGATGCCGCCCGTGACGCTCGACAGCACGGGCACGGCGGTCGTGCCGTCGGGCCACACGACGTGATCGAGCGTGCCGGCATACGTCACGTCGAACGGGCCGCCGGTCGCGCGGCGATCGCTCGTCGTGATCCGCGCGTGGCCGCGCAGTCCGCTTTGCCGCAGGCGTTCGTTCGCGAGCTGCCGGATGCGGTCGGGCGCCGCGCGGCGAAACAGCGTGCGTTCGAGCTCGGCGGTCCAGCCGTCGTCCTCGACGAGCGCGTGAAACCCGGCAGCGCCCGGTTGCGCGGCATCGATCGACACGCGCGCGGTGCGACGCTTCGGCTGCATGGCGGGCGTGCGCGACAGCACGGCGGTGTCGACGAGCAAAGCCGGCCGATCCATCACGATCGGCGGCAGGTAGCCGAACGCAATGCCGGCCGTCGTGGTGTCGGCGTAGAGGTCGAGATCGGGCAGCCACGTGATCGCGTGATTGATCGCGCCGCCGCCGTAACCGGGCACCGACGGCAGCGTGTACACGGAGCCGAGATTGATCAGCACCGGTTCGCTGCGGATGCCGACCGCCGCGAGCAACGCGCCGAACAGCGCGACGTGGTCCTTGCAGTCGCCGTAGCGGTTGCGCAGGATGTCGGTCACGCGATGCGGTGCGGCGGCCGTCTCGCCGAGAAAGAGCGCGACGTAGCGCACGTTCGCCTGCATCCAGTCGTACAGGATGCGCGCCTTGTCGCGCGGATCGGCGGCGTCGGCGGTGAGCGCGCGTGCGAGCTGCACGACGGCCGGGTCGTTCGCGCCCGGGTCGACGGCCGCGTTGCGGTAGCGCGCGGCGAACGCCGCATAGTCGGGCAGCGTGGACACCACGAGCCGGTCGCCGTAGGTCGGGTAACCGACCGCGCCGCTCTCGATGCGCTCGTACGGGCCGTGCCGGTAGTCGAATTCGTAGCGCGTGCGGCCGTTCGCGGTCACCGGCGGCAGCACGACGTAGCCGCGCGCGTCCGCGTGCAGCGTCATGTCGGCCGGCACGTCGAAGATCAGCCGCTGGTGCTCCACCGGCTCGCGCGACGGCTCGACGTAGTAGCCGAAGTAACCCGCGTTGACCGGCCTCGTGCGCGACTTGCGGAACGCGATGCGCGTGCCCGAGCCGGCCTCGACGCCCGGAAACACGACGGTGCGCAGCAACCCGTCCTGAAACGTCGGCGCACCGGCCGAGCGCGGCTCCTGGACGTCGCGGATGCCGTCGGGGCCGACCGGATGCGCGACGCCGTCGCGATCGATCGTCTCGGCCGCGAGCAGGTCGACCTTCTCCAGATTCTTGTCGAACCACACGTAGCGCTGCGCGATCTCGTCGATGCCGTTCGCGTTGTTCGCGCGCAATGTCGAATCGTCGTGCTCGTCGAGCGAACCGTCGTGCTGGATCACGAATTCGTGGACATCGCTGACGAGCGTGACGGGCGCTTCGTCGGCCACGTCGTTCGCTCCGTCCACGGTTGGCCCCGCGCCCGGCGTCGCACCGCCGGCGTTCGATGCGCCGAACGCGGCGGCACATGCCAGCATCCAGCCGGCCAGGCCGGCAGAAAAGCGCACCACATCGCACCTCGTCGCGGTTCACGGACAGCACGGTCGCGCAGCGCATACGCGCGACCGCGCCACGCTCGTGTCGGCCAGTGTGGGCGTCGCATCCGTACGCGTCAAGCCGGTGCGCGCCGACCTACAATGAGACATGGAAGCGTCATCGCGTGCGGCCGCCGGCACCCGCCCGATCGCCGAACGACGGCGATGGATCGCCCGCTCGCGACGAGGAGGCACCATGGAAACCGGGATCGTGGAAGTCGTCGTGCTGCTGGCGTTCGTCGCGCTCGCCGTGCTGTTCTTCATCAAGCGTCCGGGGCGCGACCGGCTGAGGGCCAAATTCCATCATCCGCCGCTGCGGCGGCCCAACCGCCCGCATCGGCATCATCAACCGTGACGGCTGCCGCCGGCGGCAACGCCATCCACGATCAGCCCGAAATACAGCACGACGAAGCATACGAGGATCGGTAGCAACACGACCCCGTCGAACGCCGCGCGCAGCGGCTTCATCCTCCAAAGCTAGCCGACGGCACAGCGTCGCTTTCAACACGTAAGCGACCGGCACGCCACGCCGCTCCGCGCGACTACGCGCCGACCGCCGCGTGGTTGCACGAACGGGCAACGCGTCGTCGCACTGACCGGCCTCATCAGTTCCTCCTTCCGCCTTCCCCATCGCCGTCCTCCCGCCGAGCGATCACCTCGATCGCGTCATTCGCATCGTTCGCATGGTCAGCCCGATCCGCACCGAACGCGCTGCCCGCTCGCGTCCCGTTCATGCGTTGTTCCGCGCAATTCGGCTTCTATGCGCGCGCAACAATGGCGGTGCCTCGCGGCCGGCGCCGTCCGGGGGCAGGTTTCCACGACGCCGGCCGCGGCGGTTCTTGAAAACCACATCTCACGAGGACATACCATGCAACTCCAATCCCATCCGGCGTGCCGTCCGTTTTACGAAGCAGGCGAACTCACGCAACTGACCGCGTTCTACGAAGAAGGCCGCAACGTCATGTGGATGATGCTGCGATCGGAGCCGCGGCCGTGCTTCAACCAGCAACTCGTCACCGACATCATCCATCTCGCGCGCGTCGCACGCGACTCGGGCCTGCCGTTCGACTTCTGGGTGACGGGCTCGCTCGTCCCCGAGCTGTTCAACGTCGGCGGCGACCTGAGCTTCTTCGTCGACGCGATCCGAAGCGGCCGCCGCGACCAGCTGATGGCCTACGCGCGCTCGTGCATCGACGGCGTGTTCGAGATCTACACCGGCTTCGGCACCGGGGCGATCTCGATCGCGATGGTCGAGGGCAGCGCGCTGGGCGGCGGCTTCGAGGCCGCCCTCGCGCACCACTACATGCTCGCGCAGAAGGGCGTGAAACTCGGCTTTCCCGAGATCGCGTTCAACCTGTTTCCGGGCATGGGCGGCTATTCGCTGGTCGCGCGCAAGGCGGACCGAGGGCTCGCGGAATCGCTGATCTCGTCCGGCGAGCCGCATGCGGCCGAGTGGTACGAGGATCGCGGGCTGGTCGACCAGACGTTCGACGCGGGCGACGCGTATCTCGCGACGCGCACCTTCATCGACGTGATGAAGCCGAAGCTGAACGGCATCCGCGCGATGCTGCGCGCACGCGAACGCGTGTTCCATCTCACGCGTTCCGAACTGATGGACATCACCGAGCAATGGGTTCACGCGGCGTTCACGATCGAGCCGAAGGATCTCGCGTACATGGAACGTCTGGTGATGCTGCAGAACCGGCGCGTGTCGAAGCTGCGCACGGTGTGATGTGAGCGAAGCGCCGCCGCGAAACCGGCGGCGCCCGTCATGCGGTGGGGCTCAGGCGATCAGCCTGAGCTTTCTCGTTTCCGCGAGCCAGGCCTCGAACGCCTGGGCCGGCATCGGCCGCGCGAAGTAGAACCCTTGCGCGTGATCGACGTTGATCTGCTTCAGGAATTCGGCTTCCGCGTGCGTCTCGACGCCTTCGGCGACCACCGAGAAACTCAGCGCCTTCGCGAGCGACACGACCGAGCGCACCAGCGCCTGCGAGCGCGGGTTGCGGTCGATGCCCGTGATGAACGTGCGATCGAGCTTGATCGAATCGAGCGGCAGCCGCGACAGTTGCGACAGCGACGAATAGCCGGTGCCGAAATCGTCGAGGTGAATCTCCGCGCCGAGCTGGCGGAACTGCTTCATCAGCTCGTGCGCCGATTCCTCGTCCTCGATGAAGCTGCTTTCGGTGAGCTCGATGTCGACGAGGCTCGGCTTCAGCCCCGCGCCGTCGAGAATCGTCGCGAACTGGTCGACGATGTTCATGTCCTGCAACTGCCGCGCCGACACGTTCACCGCGATCCGCACGCCGAGCCCCTTCGCCTTCCACGCGGCGGCCTGCGCGGCCGCGGTGCGCATCACCCAGCGACCGAGCGGCGCGATCAGCCCCGACTCCTCCGCGAAACGGATGAACTCGATCGGCGCGACGATTCCGCGATCCGGCGACTGCCAGCGGATCAGCGCCTCGACGCTGTGCACGTCGCCGGTCGCGATGTCGATGACCGGCTGGTAATGCAGCACGAACTGCTCGTCCTCGAGCGCCTTGCGCAGGTTCGTGTCGAGCCACATGTACTTCGCGACCTTCTGGTTCATCTCCAGCGAGAACACGCGGTACGTATGCTTGCCCTCTTCCTTCGCGACGTACATCGCGGTGTCGGCGCTGCGGATCAGCGTTTCGAGCGAATCGCCATGCTGCGGATACATCGCGATGCCGATCGAGCAACTCGTGTAGACCTCCACCAGCCCGAGGTGGATCGGCGTACGCAGCCGCTCGAGGATGATCTGCGCGGTCGCCTCGAGCAGCGGCCGCGTGCCGTGCTCGAACAGCACCAGGAATTCGTCGCCGCCGAGCCGCGCGAGCGTCGCGCCGGACGGCAGGCAGCCGCCGATGACCGCGGACACGTCCTGCAGCAGACGGTCGCCGGTGATGTGCCCGTAGTGGTCGTTGACGCGCTTGAAGTTGTCGAGATCGAGGAACAGGATGCCGACCTGGCCGCGCACGTCGGTGCGGTCCGCGGCCAGCGCGACACGGATGCGCTCGCTGATGGCGTGACGGTTCGGCAAGCCGGTCAGCACGTCGGTATTCGCGAGCTCGGTGAGCCGCTGCTGCGCGTTGCGCTCCTCGGTGACGTCGATGCCCGAGCAGATCAGGAACTGCTCGTCGACGCCGCTGCCGCTCTGCACGAACTTGTTGCGGAACTGGAACAGGCGCGGGCCGTTGACCGTGTTGATGTAGCGCTCGACCGCGAACGAACGGTTGCTCGCGAAAAAGCCGGTGATGTTGGTGCGCGACTGCGCGCCCTGCTCGGGGCTCATGAACAGCTCGAACGCGCTGCGGCCGATCACGTCGACCTCGCGCTTGCCCGTCACTTCCTCGCACAGACGGTTGAAGCGCTGCACCATGCCGTTGCGGTCGAGGATCACGACGAGCGAATTCACTTCGGACACGACCTGCTCGGCGAATGCGAGCCCGTGCGCGAGGTCGCTCGCGACGGAGGCGGTATCGGAATAGGCGGAGGCCGTGCCGGCCCAATTGGCGGTATCGACCTTCCTGCCGACCAGATGGAGGCTGACCGGATCGCCGAACAGCGCGAGTTCGAGCACGAGGTGCGACGTGACGCCGGTGAGCACGCGGATCCGCGCGGCCTGCTCGCTGGTCAGTGCCACCGCGACATTGGTCAGGCCGCGAACGGCGGCCAGTTCGAGTGCATTGCTGTCGCTGCCGAGACGCCAGCATGGGCTACGCGTACCGAGATGCGCTTCGAGCACGGCGCTATCGTTTTCGTCATCCATGGACACGCCCCGATCCAGAAAAAACGCACAGTGTAGACGGAGCCGAGCGGGCCGCCGCCGATCCCCGGGCGCGCTGCGCGCGTACCCGGCGGGGCAGTCGCGATGACTGTGCCAGCGGCCCTCGTTCCGTACTTGTTTCCAACCAATGCGAACCGGCGTTCGCGCATGTCGCGCGCAGGTTTCCAAGCGAATGATGGAAGCCATCTTATCAAATGACGAAGCGGATTGGCACTCACATTTAGAACGGAGTGTCAAGGAATCGCAACTCGATTGGCACGGAGGATTTTTCGTGATTGGCGGCGCGCACGCGGGCGCGCGCAGCGGCCCTGAGCGGAGCCGGCGGATTCGACGGTGCGCCTTGCCAGGCGGGCGTTTGCGGGAATCGACGGCACCCGGCAGCGATCTGCCCCCGTCGAATTTATGGCGGGGTCGGATCGTATTGGGCAACACACGGAATGGGGAATTTCCATTTCCATTCACGCCGGAATGCACGACTTTATTCCCATACTCGCCGCAATATCGGGCTAATTAGTGCACGCGAATATATCGCTGCGTCGCGCAGGCATTGCGGCGGCATCTGATGGAACCGGTGCGACGATCCGGCCGCGACGCGCGAAAACCGTCCGGCGGGCACGCCGCCGCACCGCTTCCGCGCATTGCATTGCGTAGCGTCGCGCCGCTCAGCCCGCCGCGCCGTAACCGCCGCCGCCCGGCGTTTCGACGACGAACACGTCGCCCGGCGCCATCTGCGCGCGGCCGACGTGCTCGAGCGTCTCGACCGTGCCGTCCGCCCGCTCGATCGTGTTGCGGCCGAGCGCGCCGGCCTCGCCGCCCGCCGCGCCGAACGGCGCATGGATCCGATTGTTCGACAGGATCGACGCGGTCATCGGCTCCAGGAAGCGGATCCGCCGCACCGCGCCGTCGCCGCCGCGCCAGCGCCCGCCGCCGCCTGAACCCGCGCGCAGCCGATGCGAGTCGAGCCGCACCGGGTAGCGCCATTCGAGCACCTCCGGATCGGTCAGCCGCGAGTTCGTCATGTGCGTCTGCACCGCGCCGACGCCCGCGAAACCGTCGCCCGCGCCGCTGCCGCCGGCGATGGTCTCGTAGTACTGGTAGCGATCGTTGCCGAACGTGAAGTTGTTCATCGTTCCCTGGCTCGATGCGACGCAGCCGAGCGCGCCGTACAGCGCGTTGGTGATCGCCGACGACGTCTCGACGTTGCCCGACACGACCGCCGCCGGATACTCGGGGTTCAGCATCGAGCGCGCCGGCACGATCACCGTCAGCGGCTTCAGGCAGCCGGCGTTCAACGGGATGTCGTCGCCGACCAGCGTACGGAACACGTACAGCACGGCAGCCATGCAGACGGCCTTCGGCGCATTGAAATTGTTGTCGAGCTGCGCGGACGTGCCGGTGAAGTCGATCTCCGCACGGCGCGCCGCGCGGTCGACACGGATCGCGACGCGAATCTGCGCGCCGTTGTCGAGCGGATAGCGGTACGCGCCGTCCTGCAGCGCGCCGATCACGCGCCGCACCGCCTCTTCCGCGTTGTCCTGCACGTGTCGCATGAACGCGAGCACGACGTCGCGGCCGAACTGCTCGACCATCCGCCGCAGTTCGTCGACGCCCTTCTGGTTCGCCGCGATCTGCGCGCGCAGGTCGGCCATGTTCTGCTCGACGTTGCGCGCCGGATAGCGGCCCGATGCGAGCAGCGCGCGCGTGTCGGCATCGCGCAGCACGCCCGCCGACACGAGCTGCCAGTTGTCGATCAGCACGCCCTCCTCGTCGATGTGCGTCGAATCGGGCGGCATCGAGCCCGGCGTGGTGCCGCCGATGTCCGCGTGGTGGCCGCGCGAGCCGACGTAGAACAGCGGTGTGTCCGAGCCGTCCGCGAACACCGGCGTGATGACGGTCACGTCCGGCAGGTGCGTGCCGCCGTGATACGGATCGTTCAGCATGAACACGTCGCCGTCGCGCATGCGGCCGCGGTTGCGCTCGATCACCGTGCGGATGCTCTCGCCCATCGAGCCCAGGTGCACGGGCATGTGCGGCGCGTTCGCGATCAGGTTGCCGTCGCCGTCGAAGATCGCGCACGAGAAGTCGAGCCGCTCCTTGATGTTGACCGAATACGCGGTGTTCTGCAGCCGCAGCCCCATCTGCTCGGCGATCGACATGAACAGGTTGTTGAAGATCTCGAGCCGTACCGGGTCGGCGTCGGTGCCGAGCGAGCGGCGCGTCGGCAGCGGCGTGGTGCGCGTCAGCACGAGGTTGCCCTGCGCGGTCATCCGCGCGCGCCAGCCGGGTTCGACGACGCTCGTGCCGTTCTTCTCCGCGACGATCGCGGGGCCGTCGATCGCGTCGCCGGCGAGCAGCGTGTCGCGCACGTACAGCGCCGCGTCGTGCCACTCGCCACCGGAATAGAAACGCACGGCGCTGTGCGCGTGCGGCGCCGCGCCCTCGTCGCGCGGCTCGAGCGGTGCGATCTCGACCGGTGCATCGGAGCGGCCGATCGCCTCGACCGATGCGAGTTCGGCGACCAGCGGCGTGCCGGGCATCAGGAACGCGTAGCGTTGCCGGTACGCGGTTTCGAACGCCTGCTGCATCGCCGCGACGCTGCCGGCCGGCACGTCGAGCGCGGAATCCGTGCCCTGGTAGCGCAGGTGCACGCGGCGCTCGGTCGCGATGCGCGCCGGCGGCACGCCCTGTTCGAGCAGCGCGCCGACCGCCTCGTCGGTCAGCCGGTCGAGCGCGGCATTCAGCGCCGGCAACGATTCATCGGACAACACGGCCTCCACCGCGCGCTCGCGCATCGCGGTCTGGTCGGCAAGCCCCATCCCGTAGGCGGACAGCACGCCCGCGAGCGGATGCGCGAACACCTGCGTCATCCCGAGCGCGTCGGCCACGCCGCACGCGTGCTGGCCGCCCGCGCCGCCGAACGTCGTCAGCACGTAGCGCGACACGTCGTGGCCGCGCTGCACCGAGATCTTCTTGATCGCGTTCGCCATGCTGCCGATCGCGATTTCCAGGAACCCTTCGGCCAGCGCCTCGGGCGTGTCGCGCCGCCCGGTCGCCGCGTGGATCTCGTCGGCGAGCGCCGCGAACTTCGCGGCCACGCCGTCGCGGTCGAGCGGTTCGTCCGCGTGCGGGCCGAACACGCGCGGGAAGTGATCGGGCTGGATCTTGCCGAGCATCACGTTGCAGTCGGTCACCGTCAGCGGGCCGCCGCGCCGATATGCGGCCGGCCCGGGGTTCGCGCCGGCCGATTCGGGCCCGACGCGCAGCCGCGCGCCGTCGAAGCCGAGCACCGAGCCGCCGCCGGCCGCGACCGTGTGGATGCTCATCATCGGCGCGCGCATCCGCACGCCGGCCACCTGCGTCTCGAACACGCGCTCGAATTCGCCGTTGTAGTGCGATACGTCGGTCGACGTGCCGCCCATGTCGAAGCCGATCACGCGCTCGAAGCCGGCCGCGCGCGCGGCGCGCACCATTCCGACGATGCCGCCGGCCGGGCCGGACAGGATCGCGTCCTTGCCCTGGAACGCATCGGCGCGCGTCAGGCCGCCGCTGCTCTGCATGAACTGCAGGTTCACGCCGGGCATCTCGTGCGCGACCTGCTCGACATAACGACGCAGGATCGGCGACAGGTACGCGTCGACCACGGTCGTGTCGCCGCGCGACACCATCTTCATCAGCGGCGACACCTCGTGCGACACCGACACCTGCGTGAAGCCGATCCGGCGTGCGAGGTCCGCCAGCGCGCGTTCGTGCGCGGTGTAGCGATAGCCGTGGATCAGCACGATGGCCAGCGCCTGCACACCCGAGTCGAATACGCGGCGCAACGCTGCTTCCGCGCGTTGCACGTCGAGCGGCACGACGACGTCGCCGTGCGCGCCGACCCGCTCGTCGATTTCGACGACGGTCTCGTACAGCGCATCGGGCAGCACGATGTCGAGATCGAACAAGCGTGGGCGGTTCTGGTATGCGATGCGCAGCACGTCGCGAAAGCCGCGCGTCGTCGCGAGCGCGGTGCGTTCGCCCTTGCGTTCGAGCAGCGCGTTGGTCGCGACCGTCGTGCCCATCTTCACCATGTCGACGCGTTCGGGCGTGATCGGCTCGCCGTCGGCGAGGCCGAGCAGGTGGCGGATGCCGGCCACGGCCGCATCGCGATACTGCTCTGGGTTCTCCGACAGCAGCTTGTGCGTGACGAGCGAGCCGTCGGGCCGGCGCGCGACGATGTCGGTGAAGGTGCCGCCGCGGTCGATCCAGAATTGCCAGCGCGCGGCGTCGGAGGAAACGGGGGAAGGTTGTCGGTCAGTCATGGCGATGAACTCGATGCGTCGTTGAAGCGAAGGACGAGCGCCGCCGCACGGCGCGCGTCGCGCGCCGCGTGAGGGCTTCGATGAAAGGGGAGCGGTAAAAAGGCGGCGGGCGGATGCCCGCTCAGGCGGCGTCGAGTTCGCGGCCGCGCGTTTCGGGCAGCGTCAGCGCGGCGACGATCACCACGCCGTACGCGGCGACCGCGAAGATGCCGATGCTCATGCCGAGCCCGTACTGCTTCGACAGCGCGCCGATCAGGAACGGAAACAGTGCGCCGATCGCGCGGCCGACGTTGTAGCAGAAGCCTTGGCCCGAGCCGCGCACGCGGGTCGGGAACAGTTCGGTGAGGAACGCGCCCATCCCGGAGAAGATGCCCGACGCGAAGAAACCGAGCGGGAAGCCGAGCCACAACATCGACGCGTTGGTCAGGTTCAGCGACGTGTACGAAAACGCGATCACCATCGAGCCGAGCGCGAACAGGATGAAGTTCGGCTTGCGGCCGAGGCGGTCGGTCAGGTATGCGCTGGTCAAATAGCCGACCCACGAGCCGAGGATGATCATCGCGAGATAGCCGCCGGTGCCCATCACGGTCAGGTGCCGCTCGGTCTTCAGGAACGTCGGCAGCCAGGTCGTGATCGCGTAGTAGCCGCCTTGCGCGCCGGTCGTCAGCAGCGCCGCGCGCAGCGTCGTCGACAGCAGCTTCGGCGCGAAGATTTCGGTGAGACGCGGCGCGTCGGCCACCTTCGCCTGCGAGGCCTTCTCCTTCTCGTAGACGTCGGGCTCCTTCACGTAGCGGCGGATCACGACCACCAGCAGCGCGGGCGCGAGGCCGACGAGGAACAGCGCGCGCCATGCCTGCTCGGCCGGCAGCAGCGAGAACAGCAGCGCATACAGCAGCGCCGACAGCCCCCAGCCGATCGCCCAGCCCGACTGCACGAGGCCGACCGCCTTGCCGCGATCGCGCGCGCGGATCACTTCGCCGATCAGCACCGCGCCGGCCGTCCATTCGCCGCCGAAGCCGAAGCCCATCAGCGCGCGCGCCGCGAGCAGCTGGTGATAGTTCTGCGCGAGCCCGCACAGCGCGGTGAACACCGCGAACCACAGCACCGTCAGCTGCAGCGTGCGCACGCGGCCGATCCGGTCGGACAGGATCCCGGCGATCCAGCCGCCGAGCGCCGACGCGAGCAGCGTCATCGTGCCGATGAAGCCGGCGTCCGCGAGCGAGATGCCCCAGGTCGCGACGAGCGTCGGGATCACGAACGACAACATCTGCGTGTCCATCCCGTCGAGCATGTAGCCGACCTTGCAGCTCCAGAACGCGCGGCGCTCGCGCGGTTGCGCGTCCGCATACCATCCGAACAGGCCGTTGCGCGCGGGGCCCGCGGGGTCGGCGGCGGGCGCCGCGAGGGTCTTGCTTTCCATGGTGAAGCTCCTGTCGAAATGTGCGGTCGAAACCGTGCGTGTGGTGTGTGGTGCTCGCGATCGTCGGGCCGCGGCTGCGCGCCGCCCTCCGGGCGGGCGGATCGTCTGCGGCGGCGGCGCGCCGCCGCGTCGGGGCCGGATCAGCGACCGCGCGGGCCGCCGCTCCGGCCGGGTCAGAACACGGCCAGCGACGCGTTCGTGATGTCGGTCATCAGCATGTAGCCGGGCGTATGCGCGATCGCGAGTGGCAGCTTCGCTTCCATCAGCGCGGTTTGCGGCGTCACGCCGCACGCCCAGAACACCGGCAGCTCGTCGTCGCGCACCGTCACGGCGTCGCCGAAATCGGGGGCGCCGAGATCGGCGATGCCGAGTTCACGCGGATGGCCGATATGGACCGGCGCGCCATGCACGCCCGGAAACCGGCTCGTGATCTGCACCGCGCGGATCGCGTCGGCGCCGCGCAGCGGCCGCATCGACACGACCAGTTGCCCGCCGAAGATCCCCGCGCGGCGATTCGGAATCGACGTGCGATACATCGGCACGTTGCGACCCTCCTCGATGTGGCGCAGCCCGATCCCTTCACGCGCCAGCATGTCCTCGAACGAGAACGAGCAGCCGATCGCGAATACGACGAAATCGTCGCGCCACAGCGCCTCGAGCGATTCGACCCGCTCGGTCAGGCGGCCGTCGCGGTATACGTTGTAGCTCGGCACGTCGGTGCGGATGTCGAGATCCTCGCCGAGCACGTCGAGCCGGAACGCGCCCGGTTCGCCGACGCCCAGCAGCGGGCACGCCTTCGGATTCGCCTGGCAGAAGCGCAGGAAATCGTGCGCGTACGCGTTCGGCAGGATCGCGAGGTTCGCTTGCGCGAACGGGCCGCACTGGCCGGCCGTCGGGCTGCGGAACGCGCCGTTGCGTACGGACTGGCGGAATTCGGAAGGTGTCATGATGGTCGTTGGCGGATCGGTCTGTCGTTGGATGACGGTTGCGTCAGCGGATACGGCGAAGAATAGAAAAGAAAAAATTTTGTCGCCAACGAGTTTTTTTGCGCCGCGTGTATAGAATTCCTTAACGGATCTCGGGGTTTTCCCCGGTCCCGTTCATTTTTTCAGCGGGGCAAGCTGCGCGCCCAACGACTTGCCGACCGCCATGAACACGCGTTTCCTCGAAACCTTCGTCACGCTCGCGAAGCTGCGCAACTTCCGCACGACGGCCGCCGCGCTGCACGCGACGCCGGCCGCGATCTCGCAGCGCCTGAAGGCGCTCGAGGATGAATTGCAGACCGTGCTCGTCGATCGCGACAGCCGCGAGTTCCGGCTCACGCCGAACGGCGAATATCTGCTCGGCTATGCGAAGGCCGTCGTCGAGGCCACGCACGAGCTGCAGGCCGCCGCGGCCGGCGAAAGCGCGCTGCGCGGCAAGCTGCGGCTCGGCGTGATCGAGACGGTCGTGCACAGCTGGCTGCCGCATTACCTGCGCCGCCTCGCCGCCGACTATCCGCAACTGGAGATCGACCTGACCGTCGACGTCAGCGTCGTGCTGCAGCGCCGGCTGATGGCCGGCGAGCTCGATCTGATCATTCGCGTGGAGGGGAGCGACGAGGCATCGGTCGTCTGCGACGCGCTCGCGAACTATCCGGTGCGCTGGATCGCGCGTGCCGGGCTGCTCCCGACCGCGCGCACGGGGCTGGCGCGGCAGGTGCTGCGCCAGCCGATCCTGACTTACGGGCGCGGCACCGCGCCCCACCGTGCGCTCGAGGACATCGTGCGCACGCTCGCGCACGCGCATGGCGTGCCGCTGTCGGAGACGCGCATCACCGGCTCGCCGTCGATCTCGGTGATCGTGCAGCTCGTGCGCGACGGCTTCGGCGTGGCGGCGATTCCGGTGCTGTTCGTCGATGCGTTGATCGCCAGCGGCGAGGTCGTCGAACTGCCGCTGCAGCCGTCGCCGCCGTCGATCGTCGTGTCGATGTCGCGGCGGGCGGATGCGCCGAAGTTCGTGCACGGCGCGTCGATCGCGGCGCGGGCTGCGTGTCACGAGTATTGCGAGAAGAGCAACCGGTTGCTGGTCGAGGCGCTTTGAGGTGGTGTGGGGATGCCGTGCGGATCACGCACGGCGCCTGAAGTGCCCGTTCGGCGATCGGCTTACGCCGGCTGCCCCGCACGCGGCTGCGCGAGCTTGCCGTCGCCATACTCGCGCAACACCTGCGAGATCACCACGCGATAGCCGTCCAGCCAGCGCGCCTGCTTCGCCTTCGCTTCCAGATGCGCGGGATGCCGAATCAACTGCTGCAGCGCCGCCTCCGATTCCCAGTAGTAAACGTTCTGGATCAGCCCCGCCTCGGTGTTCTCCCACGTCTCCTCGCCGAGGTAGCCGTGCGTCGCGCGCGCCATGTCGGCGATCTGGCGGTCGAGCCGGTGAAACTCGTCGTCGTATTGCCCTGCGCGGAAAATGAAGGTCGAGGCGTACATGCGCGCTCCATCGGAGACGGTTGAAAGAGCGGCAAGTGTAAGGCACGCGGCACGCGCCGTTGCAGCAGCGTCCGCACGCATTGCACGCGAGACGATAGTCGTCTACCACGGCCGTCGCACCGAGTCCTGGTAGCGCGTCAGGATGAAATGTGCGACGTCGTCCGAGTGATACGCGGCGACGAGTTGCGCGACCCACGGCTTCGCGCGGTCGGCGTCGCGCACGGTCAGCACGTTCGCATACGGCGAGCGTGCATCCTCGAGATTGATGCTGTCGCGCGCAGGCTGCAGCCCCGCGCGCGCCGCGTCCTCGCTGTCCATCGCGACGAACGCGGCCGAGTCGAGCGCCGCATGCAGCCGGTCACGGCGCAGGGCCACGAATTTCAGCGCAAGCCGGTTGCCCGTCACGTCGCGCAGCGTCGCATGCAGGCCGGCCTTTTCGCGCAGCGTCACGAGCGTGTCGTTCTGCAGCAGCACGAGCGCACGTGTCATTCCGCGCGGATCGGCCGGGATCGCAACCGTCGCACCTGGCTGCAAATCGTTCAGACTCCTTAGCTTGCGCGAATAGAGCGCCATCGGCAACGTGACGGTCGGCGCGACAGCGGTCAGTGCATAGCCTTTCGCCGTGCGCGTCGAGGCAAGGCGCTGCGCGTCCTCGAAGCTCGCCGCGTCGATCTCGCCGTCCGCGAGCGCGGCATCGATGCGCGACGGGTCGTCGAATTCGACGACGTCGACACCCAGCCCGCGCGTGGCCGCGACGCGTTTCACCTCGTCTAGGATGTCCGCGTGCACGCCGCGCGTCACGCCGACGCGGATCGTCGACGTGACGGTTTCGGCCGCAACGATCCAGCCCGAATGGGCGACACCGCATGCAACGATCAGCGACGCGGCAACGCGATACATCACTCGCTTCATGACGCATCCCTCAGAATCGTGCGGAACCCGATATGCGATGCACCGAGATCCGCTTCCTGCTGTTCACGCGACGACGCGCGATAGCGCACGCAGTAATCGCGCGAGCACAGGAACGAACCGCCCTTGATCACCATCGGCGTGTCGTGCCGGCGCGTCGGCGGTGCGACAGCCGCCGTGTCGCCGTTCGTATGCGACTGATGCGGACCCGTGTATGCGTCCTTGGTCCATTCCCATGCGTTGCCGATCATGTCGTACAGGCGGAAGCCGTTCGCCGCGTAGCAGCCGACTGGCGCCAGCCCCGCGTGGCCGTCCTCGGCCGTATCGAGCACCGGGAACGCGCCCTGCCAGTAGTTCGCGGCCGGCTTGCCCTGCGCGTCGCGCGGCGCCGCATCGAGCGATGCGTCGTCGCGACCGGCCTTGCCCGCGTATTCCCATTCGGCTTCGGTCGGCAGGTCGCGCCCGAGCCAGTGCGCATACGCGAGCGCGTCGCGCTGCGTGACGAGCGTGACGGGCAGGTTGCCGAGCCCGTCGACGTTGCTGCTGGGGCCGCGTGGCTGCCGCCACGATGCGCCCTTCACCCACGTCCACCACGCAAGGTCACGCGCGCTCAACTCGTCGCGCGTCGGCACATGAAACACCGCCGCGCCGCCTTGCTGCTCGGCCTCGGTCACGTAGCCGGTTGCCTGCACGAACGCTGCGAACTGCGCGATCGTCACGTCGGTCTGGTCGATCCAGAAGCCGCCGACACGCGTCTTGCCGTCGCCCGCCGGACGCTCGTCCGCATAGCCGCGTGTGCTGCCGAACACGAACGCGCCGCCGCTCAGGTGCACCATCCCGGCTTTCGGGTCGTCGCGCCACTTCGCCGGCAACCCCGAGTAGCGCTCGCACTGCCGTTCCGAGCCGAGCGGCGCGAGCGTGCGGCCGCGATTCGCGTCGTCGAAGGCGCCGCCGGGTAACGCCGACGGGCTCGCATAGCCGACGGCGAACGCAGCCGCGAACAGCGTGGCCGCGAACGCCGCGGCGAGTGTCCGGAAGCGGAACCGCATCGTGCCGTCCTCAGTAGTAGCCGCGCGGACGCAGCGGTTCCACCCCGCCGACGTTGCTCATGTAGGTCTTCCATTGGTCGACGAGCGTGCCGATCACCGACGGGTTTTGCGCGGACACGTCGGTCGTCTCGCCGCGGTCCGCCGCGAGGTCGTACAGCTGCCAGTGACCATCGAGCGGCCCGAGCGGCGGCTCGGTCCACAACGCCTTCCAGCGGCCGTCGGCGCTGCGCAGGTACGCTCGGCCGTACGCTTCGTCGCCGAACGGCGTCGTATGCACTTCGCCCGTCGCCGAGCCGGTGAGCACCGGCAGCAGCGACTGCCCCGTCACCGGATAGACGTAGCGGTTGTTGTAGACGACCTTGCCCTTGTTCTGATCGACGCCCGTCAACGTGTTCACGAGCGGCGGCGCCGGCTGCGACGGCGGCGTGACGCCCGCGACCGCGAGGAACGTCGCCGTGTTGTCGGTCACGTGCGTGAACGCACGCAGCGTCGGCAACTGCCGCGTCTGCCCCGGCAGCCGCACGATCGTCGGCGTCGACACGCCGCCTTCGGCCGAATAGCCCTTCGTGAGCCGGAACGGCGTCGCGCTCACTTCGGCCCAGCGCAGCCCGTATTGCAGCCGTTGCGCGTTCTGCTTGCCGTTGTCGGTGCCGAGCGTCGAATAGACCGGGTCCTGCCCGTTCGCGGTGTCGGTCGCCGTCGGGTCCGCGCCGGAGTCGATCGGCCAGCCTTCCGCGCCGTTGTCCGACTGGAACATGATGAACGTGTTGTCGTATTCGCCGATGTCCTTCAAATGCTGGATCAAGAGGCCGATGTTGTAGTCGAGGTTCTCGACCATTCCCGCATAGATCTCCATGTAGCGCGCCTGCGCGCGGCGCTCGGCCGGGCTCAGGCTCGACCAAAGCTTGTCGACCTTGCCGGTGCCGTAGTCGCTGTAGCCATCGGCTGCCGAATGCACGGCGCTGATGTACTTCGCGTTCGCGGTGCCGTTGTTCGCCGTGGCAGGCGATGCCGACGTCGTTTCCGGAAGGCCGTCAAATGGCTTGAAATCGGTGGGGATCAGGCCGAGTGCCTTCTGTCGCGCGATCCGCGCGTTGCGGATCGCGTCGTAGCCGGCGTCGTACACGCCCGCATATTTGTGCAGCCACGGGTCCGGCACCTGCAGCGGCCAGTGCGGCGACGTGTAGGCCGCGTACGCGAAGAACGGCTTCCCGTCCTGCTTGTTCGAATCGATGTACGAGATCAGCTTCTGCGTATAGAAGTCGGTCGAATAGAACACGGCCGGACTGCCGCCCGCGCCGCCCGGTTGTCCGGGCTGGCCCGGCTGCACGTAGCTGCCGTCCTCCGTGTAGTTCGACGAGCCGGCCGGTTCGTGCGCGAAGTGGTTCGTCGCCGCGCCGGCGAGCAGCAC
Organism: Burkholderia sp. RF2-non_BP3; assembly: GCF_001522185.1. Lineage (NCBI taxonomy): Bacteria > Pseudomonadati > Pseudomonadota > Betaproteobacteria > Burkholderiales > Burkholderiaceae > Burkholderia > Burkholderia sp. RF2-non_BP3. Next base: position 94,255 of record NZ_LOSU01000063.1, read on the forward strand.
GTAGCTGCGCTCGAAGCCCCACTGGTCCGGCGTCTGTCCGCTGCCCGTCGCACTGCCGACGATCCCGGAACCGATGTGCCACTTGCCCGCGATATAAGTGTGATAGCCGGCGTCCTTCAGCAGTTGTGCGAACGATAGCGCGCGATCGTTCAGGTAGCCCTCGTATCCCGGCAACCCGCGCCGCTCGTCGGTCGGCACGCCCATCGTGCCTTCGCCGACGAGGTGGTGATCGGTTCCGGAAATCAGCATCGCGCGCGTGATCGCGCATACGGTGCCCGTGTGGTGGTTCGACAGGATGCGGCCCGACGCGACGAGCGCGTCGAGGTTCGGTGTACTGATCTCGCCGCCGAATGCGTGAATGTCGGAATAGCCGAGATCGTCGGCCATGATGTACAGGATGTTCGGGCGTTTCGCGGCCTGCGGTGGTGTCGCGGCGGACTGCGACGGCGCATCGCTGTCGACGCCCCCGCACGACGCGAGCGACAACGTGCCGGCAATGGCGGCGCAGACGACACGGAAACGGAAGGCATGCAACGGCGACGCGGACTTTTTCATTTTGTCGAACGCTCGATTACGGATCGGCGATCTTAGCGGCGCCCGCGCGGCGCCCAAAGTCGGATTCGTCACATGCTAACGGGAACGGGGAATATGCACGCCGGTCCTTGTTTTACGGCTCGCCGTCATGCACGCGTTGCGTCAGCCGCGTCCGCCGAGGCCGCCGCCGCCGTCCACCGCGAGCACCTGCCCCGTGACGATCGCCGCATCGTCGGACAGCAGGAACGCGATGGCGGCGGCCACGTCGTGCGGCGTGGCTACGTAGCGTGAACGCTGCGCGGCAGCACGCGCTCGCCGTCGGCGTCGTCCGACGCCAGCATGCGCGGAATCTCGTCGACAAACGCATCGATGACGACGCGCACCTTCATCGGCACATTGCGCGACGCCGGCCGCACCGCGAACACTTCGGCGCCCGACACGCTGTCGCTGTCCATCACGAGCGCGAGACGCCCGTCGCGCACGTACGGCGCCATCAGCCAGCACGGCAGCCACGCGAGGCCCGCGCCGGCTGCAGCCGCGTCCGCGATCGCCTGCAGGTCGTCGAATCGCAGGCGGCCGGCCGGGCGATGGTCGTGCACCGCGCCGTCCGCGCCGATGATCCGCCACGGCGTCGGCTGCCCGCCGCGCGAATACGCGATGCCGACGTGCGACGCGAGCTCGTCGGATCCCGTCGGCCGGCCATGACGTTCGAGATACGCCGGCGATGCGCAAATGCCCATCCTCTGTACGCCAAGCCGCCGCCCGACGAGCGTGCTCGTATCCGCAAGCTCGCCGATGCGCACCGCGATGTCGAAGCCGTCGTTGACCAGGTCGGCCAGGCGATCGCTGAACGACACGTCGATTTCAAGCCGCGGATGACGCTCGACGAGGCGCCGCACGACGGGCGCCACGCATTGCCGGCCGAACAGCACGGGCACGCTGATCCGCACGCGCCCGGTCGGCTCGCGCCGGCCCGCGTCGAGCGCGGCCTCCGTCTCGCCGAGTTCGGCCAGCAACCGCCGGCACTGCTCGTAATAGACGAGTCCTTCGTCGGTCAGGCCGAGCTGGCGCGTCGTGCGCTGCAAGAGCCGCGCACCGAGCCGCTGTTCGAGACGCGCGACGATCTTCGCCACGGCCGAGCGCGTCATGCCGAGGCGCAGCGCCGCCGCCGCGAAGCTGCCCGACTCCACGACGTCGACGAATTCGACGATGCCTCTCAATCGCTCGTCCATGCAGTTCCGCTCCGATGGAATGACTGGTCTGTGTCCGTGCCGGCGACAATCGTTGGCCGAATTCTCGCCAATGTGTCCCGTTGCGCAACACTATGATAGTCCGGTCCATCTCGAAAAAGGAGCCGACATGCACGCATGGCAAATCAAACCGGGGGACGGCATTGCCGGGCTCCGGCGCATCGACGCGACGCTTCGCCCGGTCGGGCCGACCGACGTCGTCGTGAAAATCCACTCGGCAGGACTGAACTACCGCGACCTGATGTTCGCGCGCGGCGACTATCTCGGCATCGGCACCGACGCGCTGATACCCGTCGCCGACGGCGCCGGCGAAGTCGTCGAAACCGGCCGCGACGTCACGCGGTTCAAGCCGGGCGATCGCGTGATCAACACGTATTTCCCGCACTGGATCGACGGGCCGCCCACGCCGCAGAAAGTCTCGGGTTCGCCCGGCGCGCAATTCGACGGCGTGCTGGCCGAGCACTTCGTGTCCGACGAAACCGCACTCGTCGGGATTCCTGCGCATCTCGACTACGACGAAGCGGCGACGCTGTCGTGCGCGGGCATTACCGCGTGGAATGCGCTGTTCGTCGACGGCGGGCTGAGACCGGGCGCGACGGTCGTGCTGCTCGGCACGGGCGGTGTATCGATCATTGCGCTGCAGCTTGCGCATGCGGCCGGACTGCGCACGATCGTGACCTCGTCGAGCGATGCCAAGCTCGAACGCGCCCGCGCACTCGGTGCGGACGCAACGATCAACTACCGCACGACGCCCGAATGGCAGCATGAAGTGCTGCGGCTCACCGACGGTGCGGGCGCGGACCTCGTCATCGAAGTCGGCGGACGCGATACGCTCGCGCGCTCGGTCGCCGCGACGAAGCTGGGCGGCATCGTATCGGTCATCGGCGGCCTCAGCAGCTTCGGCGGCCCCGAACTCGGGCTGCTGTCGCTGATCGGCGGCATTCGGAAACTGCATGGCCTCATGGTCGGCAGCCGCGCGATGCTCGACGACGTCGTGCGGCTCGTCGATGCGAAACGGATCAAGCCGGTGGTCGATCGCGTGTTCGGTTTCGACGAGGCGCCGCAAGCGTATGCGTACCTGCAGTCGGGCCAGCATTTCGGCAAGGTCGTGATTCGCGTCGCGTCGTAACGGATGAAGGCGGCGCACGCCGCCTTCTCCTCGCTGCCGTCTCTACATCGCACTCTCCCGTGCCGGTACCCGGCATCCGCGTACCGCGCTGCGCCGCGTCGTCGACGCTCCCATAGCGCATCCACGCAAATGCAATTCGGAATCCGTTATTGGATCGCGCCGTCCCGCGTTTTTATACTCGTCAGCACTCTCCATCAAAGAGTGCCAGCCAATTTCGACGCAACAGAACAGGACGGACAGATGAGCCTACGCCCCTTGCACGACCGGGTCATCGTGAAGCGACTCGACCAGGAAACCACCACCGCCTCGGGCATCGTGATCCCCGACAGCGCCGCGGAAAAGCCCGACCAGGGCGAAGTGATCGCCGTCGGCCCCGGCCGCAAGGACGCGGACGGCCAGCGCATCGTGCCCGACCTGCAGGTCGGCGAACGCGTGCTGTTCGGCAAGTACGCAGGCCAGGCCGTCAAGGTGGACGGCAACGAATTCCTCGTACTGCGCGAGGAAGACATCGTCGCGGTCGTCAGTCAATAACGGAGTGCAATCATGGCAGCGAAGGAAATCATTTTCAGCGACGTCGCCCGTGCGAAGCTGACCGAAGGCGTCAACATCCTCGCCAATGCGGTGAAGGTCACGCTCGGGCCGAAAGGCCGCAACGTCGTGCTCGAACGCAGCTTCGGCGCACCCGTCGTCACCAAGGACGGCGTGTCGGTCGCGAAGGAAATCGAACTCGCGGACAAGCTGCAGAACGCCGGCGCGCAGCTCGTGAAGGAAGTCGCGTCGCGCACCAGCGACGCGGCCGGCGACGGCACGACGACGGCCACCGTGCTCGCGCAGGCGATCGTGCGCGAAGGCCAGAAATACGTCGCGGCCGGGCTCAATCCGCTCGACCTGAAGCGTGGGATCGACAAGGCGGTGGCATCGGCCGTCGACGAGCTGAAGAAGATCAGCAAGCCGACCACCACCAGCAAGGAAATCGCGCAGGTCGCGACGATCTCCGCGAACGGCGAGGAATCGATCGGCCAGCGCATCGCCGAGGCGATCGACCGCGTCGGCAAGGAAGGCGTGATCACCGTGGAGGACGGCAAGTCGCTCGCCGACGAGCTCGACGTCGTCGAAGGGCTGCAGTTCGATCGCGGCTACCTGTCGCCGTATTTCATCAACAACGCCGACAAGCAGATCGCCGAAATCGAGAACCCGTACATCCTGCTGCACGACAAGAAGATCTCGAACATCCGCGACCTGCTGCCGGTGCTCGAACAGGTCGCGAAGTCGGGCCGGCCGCTGCTGATCATCGCGGAAGACGTCGAAGGCGAAGCGCTCGCGACGCTGGTCGTGAACAACATCCGCGGCATCCTGAAGACGGTCGCGGTCAAGGCGCCGGGCTTCGGCGATCGTCGCAAGGCGCTGCTGGAAGACATCGCGATCCTGACCGGCGGCCAGGTCGTCGCCGAGGAGACGGGCCTCACGCTCGAGAAGGCGACGCTCGCCGAGCTCGGCCAGGCGAAGCGCATCGAGGTCGGCAAGGAAAACACGACCGTGATCGACGGCGCGGGCGATGCGAAGAACATCGAGGCGCGCGTGAGGCAGATCCGCGTGCAGATCGAGGAAGCGACCTCCGACTACGACCGTGAAAAGCTGCAGGAACGCGTGGCCAAGCTCGCGGGCGGCGTCGCGGTGATCAAGGTCGGCGGCGCGACCGAGATCGAGGTGAAGGAGAAGAAGGATCGCGTCGACGATGCGCTGCACGCGACGCGTGCGGCCGTCGAGGAAGGCATCGTGCCGGGCGGCGGCGTCGCGCTGATTCGCGTGCGGCAGGCGATCCGCGCACTCAAGGGCGCGAACGCCGACCAGGACGCGGGCATCAAGATCGTGCTGCGCGCGCTCGAGGAACCGCTGCGCCAGATCGTCACGAACGCGGGCGAGGAAGCGAGCGTGGTCGTCGCGAAAGTCGCGGAGGGCTCGGGCAACTTCGGCTACAACGCGCAGACCGGTGAATACGGCGACCTCGTCGAATCGGGCGTGCTCGATCCGACCAAGGTCACGCGCACCGCGCTGCAGAACGCGGCGTCGGTCGCGGGGCTGCTGCTGACGACCGATGCGACGGTGTTCGAAGCGCCGAAGGATGCGGCGCCGGCTGCGGTGCCGGGCGGTCCGGGCGCAGGCGGTCCGGGGTTCGATTTCTGACGCCGGCAAGCGCGCACGCCCGAGCCGGGCGACCGCGCGCTTCGATCCACGACGCGTGGCGGCAGCGGTCGCCACGCGTTTTTTCGTACGCGCCCGCCCCGCGCGCCGTCGTCAGAACATCTGGCGCAGGCCGATCGCGGCCCCGACGTTGTTGGTCCTGCCGATCTGGTCGACCTTGCCGGTGAGCCGGTTGGTGGCGCCTGGGTAGTCGGCCGCGAACGCGCCGTTGCCGCGTGCGAAATCGACCGTGCCGTATACCTCCGTGTGCTTCGACAGCGCATACTCGGCCAGCATGGTCGCCGAGTAATTGATCCCGGAGCCGAGCGTGCCGTCGAGCCGCTCCGCGTTGCGCGCGTGGCCGTAATAGCCGGCCACCGTGATCAGCAGCGGCGCGGTGGCCTGCCAGTTCGCACCGACGTAGAACGTATCGTCGATACGATTCGGGCTGCCGCCGGCGAGCGTGGGCGCGCCGGCCTGCTGCATGTTGAAGTCCGTCGTGCCCGTCTTGTCCTGACCGTGCAGCCAGCCGGCCAGCAGGCGCACGGACGGCGTGACCTGATACGCGCCGCTCACGTGCAGGAAGTTCACCTTCGCGCCGTTGACCGCACTGCCGTTCACGGACGACACCGAGGTCTGCTGGTAGCCGGCGTTGATCGACGCGGGTCCTTGCGCATAGGTCAGCTCGACACCGTACGTGCTGTCGAGGCCCATCGCGCCGGCATGATTGCCGAGCCCGTAGATCGCATCGATGCTGAAGCCGTTGTACGAGAACTTGTACTTCACCGAGTTCGGCACGGTCAGGTAATTGCCGATGCCGTTGTACGCCCAGCTGTCCTGCCAGTAGTCGCCGACGGTCATCGGATCGAACACGTCGCCCATCGTGTCGTACAGCGGGGCGTACTGGTTGCCGAAGGTCAGCGAGCCGTACCGGTCGCTCGACAGGCCGACGTATGCCTGCCGGCTGAACAGCGTGTTCGCGACGTGCAGCTTGCCGTCGCCGAGCTCGAAGCCGTTCTCGAGACGAAAGATCGCCGACAGACCGCCGCCGAGATCCTCGCTGCCGCGCAAGCCCCAACGGCTGTGCGTTTCGGGGCCGACGGTCATTCCGATCAGGTCCTTGCCGTCGGGGCCGGCGTTCGTCTGATAACGGATCGCCGTATCGACGAGGCCATACAACGTGACGGAACTCTGCGCAAATGCGGACGACGCCGCTGTCAAGACGAATACCGCGCCGACACCACCGGATACGACGATGCGTTTCATGAAAGGCCTCCCTGAGCGATCGATTTTGTAAGCAGTCCGACAGCATTCGTGTCGGACTGCCGGTATAGCGCTCGGGAGAATAATCGGTCATATTCGCGGCACCTATTGCTGCTTCCGGATTGGACCTTTCCAATACGCTCAACAATCGTGGAAGCAGCCGTGCGGCGACCGGTGAGTCGCGCCCGGGGTAAGATGAACGCCCCTTCCGTCGCTTTGCCGCCCAAGCCATGTCGACCACCCTCGCCACCCTTTTGCCGCTCGCCGGCGTCCTGTTCCTGAGCGTGGCCAGCCCGGGCCCGAACTTCGTGATCGTCACGTCGACCGCCGTCGCGCAACGCCGCGCCGGCGTGATGACCGGGCTCGGCCTCGCCGCCGCATCGGGCACCTGGGCGGCGATCGCGATCGCCGGCCTCAGCCTGCTCGTGACCCACGTCGCCTGGGTGCACACCGCGCTGCGGCTCGCGGGCGCCACATACCTGATCTGGCTCGGCCTGAAAATGGTGCTGACCGCGCGCACGCCGCCCGCGGTTTCCGCGCCGGCCGCGTCCTCCGACTGGCATGCCGCGAAGAAGGGCTACGTGGTCAGCATGACGAACCCGAAATCCGTCGCGTTCTACGGCAGTATCTTCGCGTTGATGGTGCCGGCCCATGCGCCGGCGTGGCTCGATCTCGCGGTCGTCGTGTTGTCGATCGGAATTTCGGGCGCGTGGTACTGCACCATGGCGCTGCTCGCGTCGCACCCGTCGGTGCGCCGGCTGCTGATCCGGCGCAAGGCCGTGCTCGACACGACGGCCGGGCTGCTGCTGATGGGGCTCGGCGGGCGGATGCTGGCCGGGCGCTGAGCGCCGTCACGCGCCGGCCTCGCCACAAAAAAAGGCCGCTTGCGACACCCCGTTGCCGGGAGTCGCAAGCGGCCTTTTCGCGTGCCGCGTGTCTCAGCGTCGCGCCGCCAGCCTTCTCACGACGCTCACGAGCGCGTCGACTTCATCGCACGTGTTGTAGAACGCGAGCGACGGCCGCACCGTCGCCTCGAGCCCGAAGCGTCGCAGGATCGGCTGCGCGCAATGATGGCCGGAGCGCACCGCAATGCCCTCTTCGTTCAGCGCCTGCCCGACCTCCTCGGTCTCATAGCCCTTCAGCACGAACGACAGCACGCTCGCCTTGTCGCGCGCGGTGCCCACGAGCCGCACGCCCGGCACCGGCGCGAGCACGCTCGTCGCATACGCGAGCAGGTCGTGCTCGTAGCGCGCGATGTTCTCGATGCCCACGCGGCTCACGTAGTCGAGCGCGGCCCCCAGCCCCACCGCGTCCGCGATGTTGCCGGTGCCGGCTTCGAACCGGTTCGGCGGCGGCTGGAATACCGTGCGCTCGAACGTCACGTCCGCGATCATGTTGCCGCCGCCCTGCCACGGCGGCATGTCGTCGAGGATCGCGCGCTTGCCGTACACGACGCCGATGCCGGTCGGACCGTAGATCTTGTGCCCGGAGAACACGAAGAAATCCGCATCCAGCGCCTGCATGTCGACGCGCATGTGCGAGATCGACTGCGCGCCGTCGACGAGCGCCTTCGCGCCCGCGCGATGCGCGAGCTCGACGATCTCCTTCACCGGCACGACCGTGCCGAGCGCATTCGACACCTGCGTGACGGACACGATCTTCGTGCGGTCGTTGAGCAGCTTCCGGTATTCGTCGAGCAGCACCTGCCCCGAATCGTCGACCGGAATCACGCGCAGCTTCGCGCCCTTGAGCGCTGCGAGCTGCTGCCACGGCACGATGTTCGCGTGATGCTCGAGATGCGACACGACGATCTCGTCGCCTTCGCCGACGTTCTGCACGCCCCATGTCTTCGCGATCAGGTTGATCGCCTCGGTGGTGCCGCGCACGAACACGATCTCGTCCGGCGAAGCGGCGCCGATGAAGCGCCGCACGGTGTCCCGCGCATGCTCGTACGCATCCGTCGCGCGGCCGGCCAGTGCATGCGCGGCGCGGTGGATGTTCGAGTTTTCGTGCGCATAGAAATAGGCAAGACGATCGATCACGGCCTGCGGCTTGTGCGTCGTCGCGGCATTGTCGAACCAGACCAGCTGCTTGCCGTTCACGCGTTCCTGCAGGATCGGGAAATCGCGGCGGATCGCGTTCACGTCGAACGGCGGGTGCGCGCCGCGATGCAGGTTGCCCTGCGGCTCGGCGGCATGCGCATCGTCGATGAAGTAACGCGGCACGTCCGCGCCCGATGCACGCGACACCGGCACGTCGCGCTGCACGGCGAGCAGGTCGCGCAGCGCATCGTCGCCCGGCAGCCCGAACGCTTCCGGCGAGGCGAGGCCGTTCGACGGCACGACGATGTCCTGCGGCGTCGCCTGCCAGCCCTGCAGCGAGCCGTCGGTGAAGTAATACGGCGACGCGGCCGGCGCAGCCTTCACCGCGCCCTCCGATACCGCCGCATTCGCCTGCGGCACGCCGAGCGCCGCGCCGCCGACGCGCGGTTCGAACGCGGGCGCGATCGACACCGCGTTGTCGGGCAGCCCGTTCTGCGCGGCCGCATGCGGCGCGAGCGCGGGCACGCGATTGCCAAGCGACAGCACGTGCGTCGGCGCGGACGGCGCGAGGTTCGCGCCGGGCGCCTTGCCTTGCGGCAGCGCGAAGCCCGGCACGCCGGTGCCCGTGCCGCCCGGGCCCGCGAGCGGCGAGCCGCCCGGCGCGGGATTGCTCGCCGACGCGAGGATCGGCGCGGCCGCCGGCAACGCCGACGGCACGCCGCCGACCGCCCCGCTGCCCGCCGACAGCCCGGGCGCGGTGGCCTGCCCGGGCGGCGTCGCGAAGAACTCGGACGCGAGCCGCGCGAGCGCCGCCGGGTCGGGCAGGCCGGCCGGCAGCGGCGCGTGCGGCAACGCGAGCGCGTCGCTGCCGGCCGAGCCGGGATTAACGGTAGGTGTCGGGATAGTCATGGTACTTGGCGATTTCGACGTCATCGAGGACAGCCAGCGCATCCGGCGAATGGACCGCGAGCGAGCAGTACAGCGAGATCAGGTACGACGCGATCGCCTGGTTGTTGATCCCCATGAAGCGCACCGACAGGCCCGGCCCCTGCTCGCCTGCGACGCCCGGCTGATAGAGGCCGACGACACCCTGGCGCTTGTCGCCGACGCGCAGCAGCAGGATCTTGGTCTTGCCGTCCGCGACGGGCACCTTGTCCGACGGGATCAGCGGAATGCCGCGCCACGTGAGGAACTGCGAGCCGAACAGGCTGACCGTCGGCGGCGGCACGCCTCGCCGCGTGCATTCGCGGCCGAACGCGGCGATCGCGAGCGGGTGCGTGAGGAAGAACGCGGGTTCCTTCCACACCTTGGTCAGCAGTTCGTCGAGGTCGTCCGGCGTCGGTGCGCCCGTCAGCGGGAAAATCCGCTGTTCGTCGGTCACGTTCGCGAGCAGCCCGTAGTCCGGGTTGTTGATCAGCTGGCTTTCCTGCAGCTCCTTGATCGTCTCGATCGTCAGGCGCAGCTGTTCCTTGATCTGGTCATGAGGACTGCTGTAGAGATCGGAGATCCGCGTATGCACGTCGAGCACCGTGCTCACCGCGTTCAGGAAATACTCGCGCGGCTGTTCCTCGTATGGCACGAATGTCTGCGGCAGCACGCTTTCGTCCTCGAGCTGCGTGCACGCGGCGCGCACGGCTTCCGGATTCTTCACCTGGTTCAGGCGATAGATGCCGGCCTCGACCGGCACCCACTGCAGCAGATGGGTCAGCCAGCGCGGCGTAATCGTGGAAAGCTGCGGGACGGTCTTGGTAGCGTTCGCTAGTTGGCGGGCGGCGTGATCGCTCAGCGCGGCCGTGCCGCTTGCAACGGTCGACATGTGTGGCTCCGGGTTCTTAAGATGAAAAACGGGATTGCTTATGACGCTTGGTGATTATCGGAAGCACGCACCTGCCGGCTCAACATGCTATAGCCGTCACACGGCACAACCGAACGGGAAGGGAAGCGGGATGCGTCAGGTGACGTACACGCCGGGCAGCAGCGTCGAGATCGACACGTCGAACGCGCGCGCGATCTTGTCGGCGGTGACGATCGACGCAATGGCCTCGCCGCGCTCGATCTCGCCGACGTACGAACGGTTCAGCCCCGCGTGTTCGGCGAGCTGCTCCTGCGACCACGTACGCGCTTCGCGCAGCTTGCGCACGTTGGCCCCGAAGTGCTGGATCAGGTCGCTCATGTCGTCACCTGGGCGTCGGATACCGGCTCGGCCGGCTCGATTCGCGCGTGCGGCGCGGCATTCGCCTCGCTGCGCAGCACGGCCTGCGTGATGTTCGCGCCCGCCGGCACGTCCTGCGTGAGCCATACGTTGCCGCCTATGACCGCGCCGCGGCCGATCGTCACGCGGCCGAGGATCGTTGCGCCCGCATAGATCACGACGTCGTCCTCGACGATCGGGTGGCGCGCGAGCCCTTTCTCCAGATGGCCGGCCGCATCGCGCGGGAAGCGCTTCGCGCCGAGCGTGACGGCCTGATACACGCGCACGCGCTCGCCGATGATCGCGGTCTCGCCGATCACGACGCCCGTGCCGTGGTCGATGAAGAAGCCGGCGCCGATCCGGGCGCCCGGATGAATGTCGATGCCGGTTTCCGCATGCGCCTGCTCGGCGATGATGCGCGCGAGCAGCGGCAGCCCGAGCCGGTACAGCTCGTGCGCGAGCCGGTGGTGGATCATCGCGAGGATGCCGGGATAGCACAGCAGCACTTCGTCGACACTGCCCGCCGCCGGATCGCCATGAAATGCGGCCAGCACGTCGCTGTCGAGCAGCCGGCGGATGTCGGGCAGCCGTGCCGCGAAGGCCTGAACGGCCGTGGCGGCCGCCTCGTCGATCTGCGCGTCGGCGTTGCGTTGCCGCGCCGCGTAGCGCAGCTCGAGCGTCACCTGCGCGAGCAGCGCATTCAGCGCCGCGTCGAGCGCGTGGGCCACATGGAGGTTTTCGCTCTCCTGCCGCAGGTCGGGCGGCCCGAGCCGCATCGGGAACAGCACGCCTTTCAGCGCGCCGATGATCTGCGCAAGCGCCTCGCGCGCCGGCAGGTCGCGCCCGCCCGGTTCGAGCGAGCGCCGCTGCTTCTCGCGCCACGCGCGGCGCACGGTCTGGAGCGACTGGACGATGCCGTCGATATCGAATGCGGCCATGCTGACTTCTCCCCGTATCGGCCGTGACTCAGTCCTGCGCCCACGGCAGGCCGCGATGGCGCCAGCCGTTGCGGCCGCCGCGATGCTGCTGTTCGTCGAGGTCGCCCTCGAACCCCTCGAGCACGTTGAATACCTGCGTGAAGCCGCCCTTGGCCGCCGCTTCGGCCGCCTGCGCGGATCGGTTGCCGCTGCGGCAGAGCAACAGCACCACCGCATCCTTGCCGGTCTTCGCTTCGAGTTCGCGCACGAAGCGCGGGTTGCGCGTCAGGCTCGTGCCGGTCGCCCACGGCACGTGCAGCGACTCCGGCACGTGGCCGACGAATTTCCGTTCTTCCGCGGTGCGCACGTCGACCAGCAACGCGTCGCCGACGGAAAACAGCGCCCACGCGACTTCCGGCGCCACGCCACCGGCGTACGGCGTGCCCGCCGATGCGGCCGCCGCGCGGGCGTCTTCGAGCGCCTGCTGGGCGGCGGTTCGTTCTTCCAATGCAAACGTCATCACGCTTCCTTGTTCTCGCAGATTCGTATGATCAAAAACGCCGGGAATGCGGCCGGTGCAGCTTGCCTGCTGTCTATAGCCGTCAGCCCCACTATGCGAGCGCGGTCGGGGAAGCAGAACCAATAAAAATTCATTTCCTAATCAGCGGCGCGTGAAATGCAATAGCAGACGCGCGCTATCGGCGAGGGTTCGTGCGGCTTCGTGCGGAGGATGTGGAGCGATGGCCGTTCGATGTCGTGCATCGAAGGTTCTTGAAAGGATCGGCGACTGCGAGGTCGGGAACGATGCAGCACGCGACGCGCGCTGCGCGTTGTCGTTGTGACGGAATCCGAAATGGAATCGCGCGCCGGGTCGAATGGCGCGCTTCGATGGAACGATGGATCGATGAACGACAGCCGACGGGCGTGGCGCATCGTCGATGCACGCCACCCGTCGCCGCATCAACGTACCGGATCGACCGGCACGATCGGCGCGCCGCGCGCCTCGATGTCGCGCCCCGCGAGCAAGCACAGATCCTCGCGATGATGCGTGGCGACCACTTGCACGCCCACCGGCACGTCGTTGACGATCCCGGTCGTCACCGCGAGCCCCGGCAGCCCCATCGCCGGCAGCGCCCGCAGCGTGAGCTGCGCTTCCCAGACGCGCTCGAACCCTTCCGGCCCTTGCCGATCGAGATCGTCGGGAAACGGCAGCTCGGACGACACCGGCAACAACAACACCGCATATTCGTCGAGAAAGAGCCGCCATTGCCGCGTCAGCGTCGTACGCCGCACGAGCGCGCGGCTGATCACGTCGGCCGGCAGATCGCGCACCTTGGCGCGCACGGCGGCGATCACCGCGGCCGCGCCCGGATCGCCGTCGCTCGCCACCGCGTTCGCCAGCGCATCGAATCCGTCGCCGAGCCAGAGCTGCTCCTGCAACAGCGCGGCCTCGCGCATCGGCGGCGTATCGTCGATTTCGTCGACGGTCCAGCCCGCGTCGACGAGCCGTCGCGCGGCATCGCGCAGCGCGGCCTCGACCTCGGGCACGACCTCCAGACCGCGCGGACGCACGCATAGCGCCGCGCGCTTCGGCACCGCGCGGCCGTCGATCGGCACCGGCACGTACCACGGGTCGCGCGGGTCCGGCGCGGCGAATGCACGCAGCGCCAACGCGAGATCGTCGATCGTGCGTGCGATCGGCCCCGTCGTCGACATCAGTTGCGCGCCGATCGCACGCTCCGGCCCTGACGCATTGAATGCCGGCACGCGCCCGAGCGACGGCCGGATGCCATGCACGCCGCACGCATAGGCCGGATAGCGCACCGAGCCGCCGATGTCGGTGCCGAGCGCGATCGGGCCAATCCCGGCGGCCACGGCAGCCGCCGCGCCGCCGCTCGAACCACCTGGCGTCAGCGAACGGTTGCGCGGATTGTACGTATGGCCGTGCACGAGGTTCGACGTGAACCAGCGCAGCGCGAACGTCGGCGAATTGGTGCGGCCGAGCAGCACGGCGCCGGCCTTTCTCAGGTTCGACACCGACGGGCTGTCGGCGCTCGCGATCAGGTTTTCCTGCAACCGCGTGCCGTTGGTCGTCGCGAACGTCGCGACGTCGACGTTGATCTTCACCGTCACGGGCACGCCGGCGAGCGGGCCCGGATCGTCGCCGCGGGCGATCGCGCGATCGACGTCGTCGGCCTGCCGCCGCACCTCGTCGGGACGATGCTCGACCACCGCATTGATCGCCGGGTTCACCGCTTCGAGGCGCGCCAGTGTGGCATCCGCCACTTCCCGCGCGGACACTTCACGTTGCCGCACACGCTTCGCAATTTCAGTCGCCGACAGTTGCCAGAGTTGCTGCGTCATGACTTCTCCTCGTGAAAGGACATCACAATCACCGACGGCGCCACGTCATCCGCCACGCGGCGCCGCATTCACTCACTGCGCATCCTGCTTCGCACGTTCCGCGGCCGCGATGATCGCGTCGGCCACGGCCTTCGGCTGGCTCAGCATCGCGACATGGCTGCCGTTCACGCGCGTGACCGTCGCGCCGATCCGCTTCGCCATCGCCTCCTGCAGCTTCGGATCGATCATCCGGTCCTGCGTCGCGACGACGAACGACGACGGCTTCGCATGCCACGCGGCCTGCGCGACCTTCTCCGAAATGCAGCCACCGTACCACGGCCCTTGCGTCGCCGCGACGACGCGTTGCTGCGCGGGCGGCAGATCCGGCGCAAAATCCTGCGCGATCGCCTTGTCCGACAGCGTCGCGAAGCCGCCGCCGTCCTTGCGCAGCTCGCCGGCCCACGACGGTGCCGGCAACCCCTGCGTGACATCGGCGATCGACTGGCCGTTGTCCGGCGCGAATGCGGCGACGTAGACGAGCGACTTCACCTTGTCGTCGTTGCCGGCGTCGCTGATCACGACACCGGCCCACGAATGGCCGACCAGCACGACGGGGCCCTTCTGTTCGTCGATCGCGCGCTTCGTCGCGGCCGCGTCGTCGGCGAGCGAGCTCAGCGGGTTCTGCACCGACACCACGTGCAGGCCGCGCGCTTCGAGCAGCGGAATCACGCGGTTCCAGCTCGACCCGTCGGCGAATGCGCCGTGCACCAGCACGACGTTCGTGCCTTTCAGGTCTTCCTTCGGCGCGGCCTGCGCCGCGACCGCACCGAACAGCCCGCCGAGCACCGCCGCGGACACCAGAACCCGTTTCGTCAAACCGATCATCTTCATGCTCCTTTCCGTCGTGTCGTTCATCTGAAGTGTTGCCGATGCGGCCGCGCCCGCGTGCGGCAGGCGCGGCAATGCATCACGAATGTGCGTACAGGTCGTCGGCGTCCGTCCGCGCATTGCGCGCGGCGCGATGGTCGGCCGCGGCGTAGCGCGCGGCGGCAGGCGCGGACGCGGCAGCCACATTGTCGTCCTGCGACTTCGACGGGCCGTTCTGGTCGGAGCGCGCGACCCGCTGCGCGGCGGCGACGGCGTTCTGCGCGGCGGCGATATCGTCCGGGTAACGCGCGTCACTGCCGGCCGGGTTGTAGCCGGCCTTCTCGAGCCGGATGAGGTCGGCGCGCACGTCGGCACGCGTGAGGCCGTGGCCGGTATCGGCGAACGACAATGCGGGGATCGAAGCGAGCACGGCGACTGCGAGGATTCGAGCGGCTTTCATGAGATTTCTCCTTGGCGGAAGTTGGGGGTATCGATCACTCGGCGTCCGTTGCGACCGTCTCGCACCGAACGTTTGCTGCATGTCGACAGTAGAACCCGCTCACGTATCCGGCATGTTTCCGAAACAGGGGCATTCTGCAATCCGATGTTTCCGCAGCGGCTCCCGATACAGTGCGATACAAATCCGGTACCCCGCACACCGCGCGTCCGCGCCCGCATCCAAACATGAAAAAAGGCGTGCCTCGCGCGGCACGCCTTTCCGTCAAACCGGTCTGGTCAGCTCACATCAGGGCGCAAGCCGCGTGAACACGAAATCGTGATTCTTCACGCGCGCCTGATGACACGCGAAGCAAGTCTGGTGCTGACCGATATCGGCGGGCACGCCGTTGATGAAGCGCCCGAAACCCCAGCCGCCCGTCGACGCATAACGGCGCGAATCCTTGACCATCACCTGCACGGTCGTCGCCTGGCCGGGCACCGTCGCCGGCGCGAATTCGTCGGACTGCTTGCGTTTGTACGCGAGCTTCACGAGGATCGTGCCGTCCGGAAACGGCAGCGTCGACTGTTCGAGCGCGCGGATCGCGACGGGATTGCCGAGGACCACGCGCAATTCGTCGAGCGGCGCAGCCTCCTCGGCCGGCGCGACCATTTCCCACTTCCGGTAGCCGGGCGGGATCGTCACGCCGTAGATCGGCGACGCCGCCGGCTTCGGCTGCTCCGCGAACGCGGCCGGACCGCTCGCCGACCACGCGCCCGCCAGCAGCGCGCCCGCGACGAGCGCACGGCGCGCGCCGCGGCGCGATACGATCGTGCCGGCCCGCATCACAGGTGCTCCACTTGCAGGATCGCATCGGCGAATGCCTGCGGCGCTTCCTGCGGCAGGTTGTGGCCGATGCCGCCCGTGATGGTCCGGTGCTGATACTTGCCCGTGAACTTCTTCGCATACGCGGCAGGCTCCGGATGCGGCGCGCCGTTCGCGTCGCCCTCCATCGTGATCGTCGGCACGGTGATGGCCGGGCCGGCGGCGAGCCGCCGCTCGATGTCGTCGTATTGGGCTTCGCCCTGCGCGAGCCCGAGGCGCCAGCGATAGTTGTGGATCACGACGGCCACGTGGTCGGGGTTCTGGAACGATGCGGCGCTGCGCGCGTAGGTCTCTTCGGAGAACTGCCACTTCGGCGACGCGAGCCGCCAGATCAGCTTGTTGAACGCGTCGCGATTCGCCGCGTAGCCGAGCGCGCCGCGCTCGGTCGTGAAGTAGAACTGATACCACCACTGGAATTCCGCCTGCGGCGGCAGCGGCTTGCGGTTCGCCTCCTGGCTGCCGATCAGGTAGCCGCTCACCGACACCAGCGCCTTCACGCGCTGCGGCCACAGTGCCGCGATGATGTCGGCCGTGCGCGCGCCCCAGTCGTAGCCGCCGAACACCGCGCGATCGATCTTCAGCGCATCCATCAGCGCGACGATGTCGACGGCCGTCACCGCCTGCTGGCCGTTCCGCACGGTATCGGCCGAGCGGAACGTCGTCGACCCGTAGCCGCGCAGGTACGGCACGATCACGCGATAGCCGGCCGCCGTGAGCAGCGGCGCGACTTCCGCGTAGCTGTAGATGTCGTACGGCCAGCCGTGCAGCAGGAACACGACGGGGCCGTTCTTCGGTCCGAGATCCGCATACCCGACGTTCAGCACACCGGCGTCGATCTGGTGGATCTTGCCGAGCGAGGCCGCGCCGGCCGTGCGCTTCGGCGTCGACGCATCGGGCGCCGACTGCGCGCGTGCCAGCGAACCGAACCCGAGGTCGGCGAGGCTCAGGCTTGCGAGTGTCGTGCCCAGAATCAGGCGGCGGCGGGTGTTCACGGTATCAGGCATGACGCGTTCTCCATTGTCGATCGCTAACGAAGTGGCCCGCGGCACGTGCGGGCGCTCTGGAATCGCCGTTCACGGCGGCGGCGCCTGGCATCGCGTCGCCCGTGTGAATCGCTTCACCGGTTTTATATCCGAACCATCCGGATGCTTTGTATCCCAACGTATCCAGGTTCGGGCACGACATACAGCGATTCAAAATTGGCGGCGTAAACGGGCGTTCGCGGTCGGCCGTGCGCAACGCATCACGCGGGCCGGCATCGCGACCGGCCCGCGTTTTCCCGTCAAACCCCGCTTACGCGCGACGCAACGGCCGGAACCCGGCACGCACTTCGCGAGCGAACAGTTCCGGCTCCTCCCATGCCGCGAAATGCCCGCCCTTGTCGACTTCGTTGAAGTAGATCAGGTTGTGATAGCTGCGCTCGGCCCAGCTGCGCGGCGCCTGGTAGATCTCGCCGGGGAACACCGTGATCGCCGCCGGCAGCGAGATGTCCACCGCGTTGAAGTTGTTCGAGTGATCCTCCCAGTAGATCTGCGCGGCGGACGTCGCCGTGTCGGTCAGCCAGTACAACGAAATATCGTCGAGAATCTCGTCGCGCGGGATCGAGCGTTCGGGCACGCCGCCGCTGTAGGTCCACTGCGAGATCTTGTCGTACATCCACGCGGCCTGACCCGACGGCGAATCGGCGAGCGCATAGCCGACCGTCTGCGGGCGCGTGACCATCATCGCCGAGTAGCCGCAGTTGTCGCGATAGAACGTCGCGAGCTTCTCGTACGCGGCCTTCTCCTTCGGCGACAGCGACGCCGGTGCCGGCGCGTCGGTCTGGAGCAGCGTCGCGATGTCCGGCGGCACCGTCGCCGGCATGTTCACGTGAATCCCGGCCAGGCCCTGCACGCGCTGCATCGCCATCCGGTGCGAGATCACCGAGCCGCAGTCGCCGCCCTGCGACACGAAGCGCGTATAGCCGAGGCGCGCCATCAGCTCGCCCCATGCGCGCGCGATGTGGTCGGAGCCCCAGCCCGTCTTCGTCGGACGGCCCGAAAAACCGAAACCCGGCAGCGACGGCACGACGACGTGGAACGCATCGTCGGCACTCGCACCGTGTGCGGTCGGATCCGTCAGCGGGCCGATCGCCTTCAGCAGCTCGAAGATCGAACCCGGCCAGCCGTGCGTCATGATCATCGGCATCGCGTTCGCGTGCCGCGAGCGCACGTGGATGAAGTGAATGTCGAGCCCGTCGATTTCGGTGATGAACATCGGGAAACCGTTCAGGCGCGCCTCGCCCTTGCGCCAGTCGTAGTCGGTGCCCCAGTAGCGCAGCAGCGCCTGCATGCGCGCGAGCCGCACGCCCTGCGATTCGTCGGCGACGGTCTCGCGGCCCGGCCAGCGCGTCGCGGCAATGCGGCGGCGCAGATCGGCCAGTGCTTCATCGGGGATATGGGCGGTGAACGGACGTATACCGTCGCCGCCGGTTGCCGCATGCAGCGCGGTGGGCAGCATCGCGGATACGCCGGCGGCCACGGAAGTGGCCAGCAGGTGGCGACGCATCGGGGAAAACTGTGTGGAAGACATCGTTCGGCATCTCCTTTCGTGAAATGGAAAGTGAACATGCCGCGCGGCGGAGCGCGCCTTCGCTTTCATCCGGGCGTGCGCCGGTTGCGCGGCGTTGCCCATTTGAAAGGTCTGACGTATCCCGGATGTGTCTGGTTTGTACGCGTTTGTAGCGGGGGCGCGACCGACGCCGTCAGGGTGCGATCCAGCGTCCTTCGTAGCCGTCGTCGTTCACGTCGAACACCGCGCGACGATGGCCGTCGCGAGCGAGGTCGAGCCAGTCGATGCGCGTCACCGAGACGTGGAGCAGGCAGAAGTTCCGGTAACCGTCGTCGGTGGTCGCCGTGCCCGTGTCCGTATCCGGGCTTGCGGTGACATGCGCGTCTTTCGGCGATTCGATCGGCGTGCCGGGGCGCAGCGGTGCGCGATACAGCAGCAGCGTATGCGGACGGTTCGATTGCCAGACCGCGCGACGTTGCGCTTCGTCCTCGCAAATCGTCGCAACGCCTTCCGCGCGAATCTGCACGAGCGAATCGAGATCGCTCGCGACGATCGCGATACGCGGATCGCGGCGCAGTTCCACGACCTTCTCCGAGCGCGCATCGGTGTGGAACGACAGCCGACGATCTGCGCGGCTCGCCTGCCGCAGCACGATCGTGCGCACCTTGGGCGCGCCGTCGAGGCCGAGCGTCGCGGCCTGCACCATGGTGAACGGCGAGCGCTGTGCGCCGACGCCGGATTCGAGGCACGACCAGAGGCGGTCGTACGTTTGCGTGAGCGATGCGATGTCGGACATGATGACCCGGCGATCCTGCGTGGTTCGATCCCGCCAGCTTAACCGTTTCGGCGGCGGGATCCCGTTGCAGGCCCCCGCCGTGCGGTTCAGTTGTAGCCGAGGACGACCGCCGCGGCGTCGCGCGTGTCGGTCGAATCCGCGCCGAAGCGGCCGAGCACGTCGGCGACGTATTGCGGGCCCGCGCTGATCTGCGACGACTTGTGTTCGACGGGACGGATACCGGCCATGCGCGGCGCTTCGTCCATCCATGCGGTGTCGTTGACGACGATGCTCATGTATCTCTCCTCCTCACGCGGCCAGCGCCGCACCATACGCGCGCACGAGGCGCGCCACGCCTTCCCGGATCGCGTCGACGTCGGGCGCGGCGAACGACAGCCGCAGCGACGCGGCGTCGACGTTGTCCGCGAAGAACGCCTTGCCCGGCACGAAGACGACCTTGTTCGCGATCGCCTGTTGCAGCAGCACGTCCGACGACACCGTGCCGATCCGCGCCCACACGAACATCCCGCCTTCGGGACGATGGAACGCGATCGCATCGCCGAAGCCGTCGCGCAGCGCGTCGCACATCGCATCGCACTTGCGCTGGTAGGCCGCCGTGATGCGCGGCAGATGACGCTCGAGCGCGCCGTCGGCGAGATACTCGGCGGCGGTGGCTTGCGTCCACGGCGCGCTGCACAGGTCGACCGTCTGCTTCGCGATCACGCAGCGCCGCGCGATTTCGGCCGGCGCGATCGTCCAGCCCACGCGCAGCCCCGGCGCGACGATTTTCGACAGGCTCGCGAAGTGCACGATCCAGTCGCGTGCGCCTTCGATTTCGTTCGCGAGCGCGAGCATCGACGGCACCGGTTCGCCCGCGAAACGCAGATCGCCGTAGGGATCGTCCTCGACGATCAGGAAACGGTATTGCACCGCGAGACGCAGCAGCTTCAGACGGCGTTCGCGCGCAAGCGTCGCACCGGTCGGATTCGCGAAGGTCGGCACCGTATAGAGCAGCTTCGGCTGCACGATCGCGCCGGATGCGAGTTGCGAGGCGAGGCGGTCGACGTCGAGGCCATTGCCGTCGACGGGAATCGTCACGATGCGCGCCTGTTGCAGACGCATCGCCGACAGCGTCGCCGGATACGCCGGTTGTTCGGTCAGCACGACGTCGCCCGGGGCGACCATCACGCGCAGCAGCAGATCGAGGCCCTGTTGCGAGCCGGTCGTGACGAGCAGTTCGGCCGGCGTGCACGTCACGTTGCGGCGCGCCATCAACGCGATCAGTTGCTGCTTCAGTTCGGCCAGGCCGTCGGTCGGGCCGTATTGCAGGCAGCGGACCGGCTGCGCGTACGCGCGTTCGGCAGCCGTGTTCAGGCCGTCGACGTCGAACAGGTCGCTAGCCGGGTAGCCGCCGGCGAACGAAATCATCCCCGGTTCGGAGAGGTACTTGAACAGCTCGCGGATCGGCGAACCGGCGGGATTCTGGAATGAGGGCGTGAACGCGTACATGTCGTCGTGAGCTGGGTGGCGGCGACGGCCGGGATAGCCGACAGGGCCGCCCGCCAAGGCGCTTCTGGCGCAACGGCGGGAATTCGAGCCACGATTGTCGATAGTCATTAACGCCGCGGCAAACGATATCTATGCACTAGGTCTTGCGGTTTGGTCATCAATTGGGAGAGGCAGATGCCGACTGTCCCGGGCGAATGCATGCGGCCGCATCGAACGCGCGGGGGATACCTGGACTGTTCTCGATCCGTTCCGGAGGACGCGTCGGGCACGTGACGCCGACCGCAGCCCTGATGGCGCCCGGCGAGTTGCCGCGACGTTTCAGATCTGCAACCTGATGTGCGTTCCGGATGCCCGGGTCGCACCCGACGCGCACACGGTTCGACAAGACCGCCGATTCCCGCCACGGGCGTCGCCGGCGCCGCGCGGCGAGCTGTCCGGCACGCATGCGCCCCTTGCGCAGCAACGATCCCGCCATCCACTCGCCTGCCGCTGCTTCACGGCTGAAACCGATCATCCGGTCTTCGCGACCGGTGGTCAGTCGCGCCGCGATGGACGATCGACCCGATCCGACGGTTCCCGACCGTTTCAAGACCGACACATTTCCCGCGACGACCGCTATCCCGGCCTGCATCGATGTCGCCTCATCGGTCCGAACGCGCGCGCCGGCGGGCGTGGCACGCTCCGTGCGTTCACGCCGAAGGCGCCGGACAGCCGTCCCGGCGCTCAATCAAATATTTCGAAAAGTCCGCGTCCGGCACACCGGTAAGACGCTTTTTCGGTGCAGGACGCATCGGGGGACACAATGAAAACAAGCACCACGATCTCGATCGCGGCGTCGCCGGGGATGAACAGCGACGCGGCAACGATCGCACCGCGGCCGATCCGCTGCGCAAGCCGGGCATTCCCGCAAGCATCCGCGCCCGCTCGGAACCAGCGGACGCCTGCACACGCACGACCGCCCCATACCGCCTCTCTCTTCACCGGCATGCGCGTCTGCGTACCGCCGACGATGGGCGGCATGGCAAAACGCGCGCCCTGAGCGGCCCCCTGCATCTCGCCTGAAGGCTCTCGGGCCTTCAGGGTGCACCGCGCCGCCGCCCGGGAAGCCGGGACCTCATGGTCCGTTTCGTCGCATGCGAAGCGCCGGCTCACGAAATGTCGTCGATAAAAGTCTTCCACTCGATCATGAATCGGACTGAGAAAAGCCCTTGTTCGGTCATCGCACTTGCGCTTTCGTTGGCCGTTCTGTTCCTGATAACGCATCCTTATACAGGCATTCGGCACGACGCGATCCTGTACACCGCGCAGGCGCTGTATAACGCGCATCCCGAGCATTTCTCGCACGATCTGTTCTTTGAATTCGGTTCTCAGGATCACTGGACGATTTACGGTCGGATCTTCGCGAAGCTGATCTCGGCATTCGGGCTCCGCGCCAGCAATCTCGCGTGCCTGATCGCGATTCAGGCGCTCTGGTGGAGCGGCATGTGGCGCCTGGCGAAGAAACTGCTGCCCGCCCCGTGGCACTGGCTTGCGATGTTCCTGGTCGCCTGCATGCCGTCCGATTACGGCGCCGGCCTGGTCTTTTCGTATGACGAAGGATTTCTCACCGCCCGGCTTCCCGCCGAAGCACTCGGCCTGTGGGCGATTGCGTCGATGCTCGAAGGCCGTCATCGCATTGCCATCGTGCTGACGATCGTCGCAACCGCCGTTCACCCGCTGATCGGCGGCGCGTCGCTGGTCTTCGTCGTCCTCGGCCGGACGCCACGCGTGAAGTGGTGGCGGCTATTGCCGCTCGCGCTCATGATTTTCGCCGTCGTCGAGATGCCGCCGCTCAAGGTGTTCCACCTCTATCCGTTCGATCCGGAATGGCGGTCGATCGCGCGATACAACGTGCCATTCCTGTTCCCGACGTTGTGGTCGCTCACTGAATGGAACAAGGTGTGCTGGGCTATCGCACTTCCCGCGGCACTCTGTGCGAACGAGGCGCAGGATCACCGTGCGCTGTGGTCGAATCTCACGCTGATCGGCATTGCCGGCATCGCGCTGACCACGATCGCGGACCTGGCCGGACAGGACGCGATCTGGATACAGATGCAGCCGTGGCGCACGCTGTGGCTGCTGACGTTGATGCAATGGCCCGCGGCCATTTTGCTCGTGCGACGCGAACGCCACACACGGCCGACCCTGATCTGGCTGCTCGCGATCTGCTGGCTCCTGCTCGACGTCGGCGGCGGTTTCATCGCACTGGCGGTTGCCGCGACGCTCCACGCGGCAGCCCGTCGCCGGGCGCCCGCCGCTCCCGGCGCGCGGCTTGCCGACCTCACTCCTGCGCTTCGCCGGATGTGGATCGGGACGACCCTCGCTGCCGCGACGATCTGGGTCATATACCAGTGCGCGTATCAGGTCGGTCGCGTCGCGTATCCGACCGGCAGCGTGATGTTCGACATTCCGTGGCTCGAAACGCTGATTCACACACACCTGGTCATCACGCTGGCCGCGGTGCTCGCCGTGCTCAATCTGTCGCGCAAACGAATCGCGGCCATCGGCTTGCCGATGATATTGGCCGCATTCGCCGCATACGGCCTCGTCAATATCGACCAGCGCTCGGAAGCAGCCAGGATCCTGGAAGCCGGCGCCGATCGCGCCGACTTCACGCCGTTCGAAGGTACGGTCGCGCGCGGCGCCATCGTCTATTGGGACGGACCGGCGGACGAAGTCGTCTATCCGTGGCTGATGATGAAGACGTCGAGCTACTACTCGTCGACGCAGGCCGCGGGTCTGATCTTCCATCGCCGGACTACCTTCGAGGCGGTGCGACGGGTCGAACTGATCAAGCAGGACCCGCGCGCCGCACGACCGCGCGACGGGCACGACACCGACAGAAAGTCGACCGTGTTCGTGTCCAGGTACGAATACGTACCGCTCGACCGAGCGGGCATCCGGCACATCTGTGCGGACCCCATGCTGGATTTCATCGTGTCGCATCGGCACTACCCGGAGTTGGCAACAGGCTACGCGTGGTCGCCCGAACCCGAAAACACGGTCTGGCTGTACGACTGCCGCAGCATCAGGACGACTGCCGCAGCTCAGGATGCATCGTCCGTGCGCATTCAACCGCTCGACCGGACGAACGCGATACCGGCACGACCGACCGCCCGAGGCGGCGCTTCCCCGCCGCGCCACGCGCAAGTGCGCGACGTCTGAACGGGACATCCGGATCATCGATTCGACATGGCAGTTTGCCGCCCGGCTGGAGCGGCCGATACGACAGTCAATGGACCAGCGACTTGAAACTCGGGGTGACGACATGGATCAATCAGTCGACGTACTCATCATCGGCGCCGGACCCGGCGGCCTCACCGCCGCCTATCTGCTGACCAGGCAGACCGACCTGTCGGTCGCGGTCATCGAGAAAGATCCTCGGTATGTCGGCGGCATCAGTCGCACCGAACAGTTCGACGGCCACTGCTTCGACATCGGAGGACACCGCTTCTTCTCCAAGTCGGCGGACGTTGTCGCGCTGTGGCACGAACTGCTCCCGGACGACTTCATCGAGCGACCGCGCAGCTCGCGCATCTTCTACCGGAACAAATTCTATCGATACCCGCTCGACGGCATCGAGGCCTTGCTGAATCTCGGCATCATCGAAAGCACGCGCTGCGTGCTTT
Source organism: Burkholderia sp. RF2-non_BP3 (assembly GCF_001522185.1). Taxonomy (NCBI): domain Bacteria; kingdom Pseudomonadati; phylum Pseudomonadota; class Betaproteobacteria; order Burkholderiales; family Burkholderiaceae; genus Burkholderia; species Burkholderia sp. RF2-non_BP3. The sequence continues at coordinate 118,795 of NZ_LOSU01000063.1, forward strand.
CGTACCTCGCAGCCCGCGTCAAGCCCTGTCCAAACCCGAAGTCCTTTCATCAATGGGTCGCCAATCAATTCGGAGAACGACTGTTTTCCATCTTCTTCAAGACGTACACCGAAAAGGTCTGGGGCATGTCGTGCGACGAGATATCGGCCGACTGGGCCGCGCAGCGCATCAAGGGCCTGAGCCTGTCCACCGCCATCGTGAGCGCGGTAAAGCGCTCGCTCGGCATCCGCTCGGGCAAGTCCAGCGTCAAGACGCTGATCGAATCCTTCCATTACCCGCGCCGCGGCCCCGGCATGTTGTGGGAAGCCGCCGCCCGGAAATTCCAGGATCAGGGCGGACAACTGATGATGGGGCAGGCGGCCGGGGCAATGCAGTACGACAGCCTCACGCGGCGCTGGCTCGTCGAAACCGTCGGCCAGGACGGACAGACGAATCGCATCAGCGCTCGCGATGTGGTGTGCACCGCGCCGCTGCGCGAAACGCTTCGCGCGATTTCGCCCCGTCCGTCATCCGCGGCTGCCGCGTCGAGACTGCAGTACCGGGACTTCATCACGGTCGCGCTGATACTCGACCGGCCTGCCACCTTCACGGACAACTGGATCTACATCCACGACCCGTCCGTCAAGGTCGGGCGAATCCAGAATTTCGCATCGTGGTCGCCCGAGATGGTGCCCGACGCGGCGACGGGTGGCTGCCTGGGGCTCGAATACTTCTGCTTCGACGGCGATTCGATGTGGGAAAGCAGCGATGCCGACATGACCGAACTCGCGATCGGTGAACTCGAGAAAATCGGCCTGGCGACGCGCGACCAGATTCGCGGTTCACGCGTCGTTCGTCAACCGAAGGCGTACCCCGTGTACGACGACGATTACCGCGACATCGTCGACGAGATCCGTTCGGATCTGGCCGAGCACTATCCGAACCTGCATCTCGTCGGTCGCAACGGCATGCACAAGTACAACAATCAGGACCATGCAATGATGACCGCCATGCTGACCGTCGAGAACATCGTCGCCGGGCACAAGCTTCGCGACGTTTGGGCCGTCAACGAGGACGCGGAGTATCACGAGAGCGGCACCGAACCGCAAGCCGGCGCATCGGGGTTGCGCGCGGTCCCCACCCGCACCGTTCAGTGGGGGCGGACATGATGTTTTCCGGCTACTTCGTCGTGAGCGCCGTGTCGCTCGTCGTCGACTGGGCACTGTTCCTCACGCTGGCCTCGGCCATGCAGATCGATGCCGGGATATCGGCGTCGGTCGCGTACCTGGTCGGGGGTGGCGTGAATTACGTGCTTTCGCGCCGCTTCGTGTTCCGCTCGACCACGATCGGCCGCCGGCGGGTCCGCGAAGCGCTGCTGTTCGCGGCGAGTTGCGGATTCGGCTCGCTGCTGACCGCGGGCATCGTGCATCTGGCGGCGGGACTGGTCGGCAATATTGCCGCGAAATGGCTCGCGGTGATGGTCAGCTTCGTCACGCTGTACCTAGTCCGCAGGGTCGCCGTATTCAGGGTGCCGGGGGGGCGCGCGCCGGCCGCGATTCCGGCGACCGGGCGCCGGGAAGCCGGCGGAGACGCTTGTGTCGAGGCGACGGTTCGTTGAATGAGAGGGGATGGTACCGAAGCCAGTTCCGGGGCGGACCGATTGTCCGGCTGGCGTCAGGTCGATCGCGCTCGTGTGCCTGAACGACGGCGTCACCGCTTGGCCGAGCGTCGACGTGTTGCCGGAAAGGCGAGCCGCTTCCTCGGCGGCTCCGAATCGCGCTCTATTCATTCGGAGGCGATACGCCCTTCCCGACATAACCCGCGATCGCCTCCAGCACGCCGAGGTCCAGGTCTTGCACGCGCTCGGCGCCGAAATGGGACAGCCACTTGCGCCAAAGCGCAGTCTCGGCCGCCGTATATCCGGTCGCCGCACGAGGGTTCGTATCTTCCAGTGCTGAACGCTGGTCCATTTCTTCTCCTTGATTGACGCGAGCCGGGACGGTTGCCGCCGCCCCGGCATCAGAACGCCGTTAGACGGATTCCAGGGCGAGGGCGATACCCTGGCCGCCGCCGATGCACAACGTCACCATCCCGCGTTTCACGCCATCGCGGCGCATCGAGTGCGCAAGGCGGGTCGTCAAAACGGCACCGGTTGCGCCGATCGCATGACCGTGCGCAATCGCGCCGCCTTCGACATTCACCAGCTCCTCGTCGATGCCAAGTTCCCGCATGACCGCGATCGGCACGGCGGCAAACGCCTCATTGATCTCGAAACGCTCGACGTCCTTCAACGACCACCCGGCGCGGGCGAGCGCCATCTTGACGGCCGGTACCGGCCCGAGTCCGAACATGCCCGGCTCCACCGCCCCCACCCCATAGGAAACGAGCGTTGCGAGCGGCTCGATTCCACGCGCGTCGGCATACTGCCGATCCGCCACGATCATTGCCGCCGCACCGCTGTTCAATCCGGGCGCGTTGCCCGCAGTGATGGTGCCGTCGGAGCGAAACGCGGGCTTCAGTCTGGAGAGCGACTCGACCGTCGTGTCAGGCCGCGGCTGCTCGTCGCGCTCGAATTTGACAGTCTGTTTCCGCCCCTCGATTTCGACCGCGACAAGCTCCGGGTCGAATGCCCCGCGTCCTTGCGCCTGCGCGAAGCGCTGCTGCGAACGCTCCGCCCACCGGTCCTGCTGCGCGCGCGTGATCCCCATCGCCGCAACGAGGTCCTCCGTGTGCCATCCGGAATGCTGGTTGGAAAACGCGTCGACGAGGCCGTCCCCGAGCATGCTGTCGACGATCCCGGCATTCCCCATCCGGTGGCCCCATCGCCCGCTTTCCAGCAGATACGGGGCGCGGTCCATGTTTTCCATTCCGCCCGCCACCGCGACCGAGCCGAATCCAAGCCAGATCTCCTGCGCCGCATTCACGATGGCCTGGGCGCCTGACCCACACACGCGATTCACCGTAAGCGCAGGCACGGCCACCGGTACGCCGCCCCCGATGGCCGCTTGACGCGCGGGGTTCATCCTGTTTCCTGCCTGAATGACGTTGCCCATCACGACCGCCGCCAATTCCGCCGGATCGACGTTGCTGCGACGTACCGCCTCGCGGACCGCGACTGCGCCGAGCGCCGTCGCAGCAACGTCCTTCAACGTGCCGCCGAACGCGCCGATGGGCGTTCTGACGGGACTGCAGATCACTACCTGTCGTGCAACCATTTCCACACTCCATTCAAAGGTGGGTTCCGGCGGAACGGATGGCACCGCCGCCGCACGAGTCGCCTGCCGGGAAGGGATGCCGCTTCGCCTGCCCGGCACGCGTAACCACTGCGATTGTGCCGTCGAACACGAGGAAAGGCGGCGCGCGCCTCTCCATCACGTCAGATCGACACCATTTCGAAATCTTCCTTGCCGACGCCGCACTCCGGACATTTCCATTTGGCCGGAATGTCTTCCCAGCGCGTTCCCGGCGCGATGCCGTCGTCCGGCGCCCCCCGTTCTTCCGAATAGATCCAGCCGCACACCAGACACATCAACGTGCGCATCTCCACCGCAGTCGTGCTCATCTCGCCAACTCTCCCAAATTCGACGTCTGTCGCATCACAAACTCGCGCACCTGCTCGCGCACCCTCGCGTCCGACAGGATTCGCCCGTGCCCCGCGCCCGGGGCCGGCCACAGCGTCGCATCCTGCAGGCCGGCCACTACCCGCTGCGCCTCGCAGTACGGCACCACCGAATCGGCCGGATCGTGCACGACCAGCACCGGAACGTCGAGCGACGCGCCGCGCGCGAGAATGTCCCAGTGGCTGACCGGTACGCCGTTGCGTCGATGCAGCTCCGCAAAAATGCGCTCGACCACCGGGCGCTGGAACGCCATGTCGCGACTCGCCCAGCGCTCCAGCACCTCGGTCAACCCGCACGTCGGGGCGATCAGCACGATGCAGCGCAACGATGCGCGGCGCGAGCGTTCCGCCAGTGCGGAAACCGCCGCGATCGAACCGAGCGAATGCGCGATCACCACGTGCGCGCCTTCGATCGCGTCGAGCACCGCGCCGGTCGCGCGGGTGAACTGCGTCATCGTCGTATGCTTGCCCGGCGAACGACCGTGAGCAGGCGCGTCGAATGACGCCACCGAGAAGCCCAGGTTCTGCATCGGCTTCACGAAGCTCAGCATGCTGCTGCTGTCGGTGCCCCAGCCGTGCACGAGCAGCACGCGCGACGCCCCGCCCTCCCAGTAATAGGCCCGGTCGATATCCGCATTGCCCTCGATCGGCGTCTCCGTGGCGCCGAGCGGCACCCGATCGCTGACAGGGAGCCCGTAGCCGCGCGTGAAGCCGAACGCGTCGGCCGCCCGCCTTCCGGCGAGGCGCGGCGCGACGGCATTCAGCATCCCGAACGCGCGACGGCGGAGCCGCACGCGCAACGATGGCGCATTCGCCTTGCGCCGGGCGATCGGCGAGACTTCCGTATGGTTCACGGACACCATCACCGGCCCTCCGCCGCCGTACGCGCGCCGACGGGCACGGCTTCCCGGGACAGGCTCCGGTAGTAGCCCGACTCGGTGTCGTAGAAATGGCAATGACGAATGACGTGCCAAAGATCGCCGAACGTGAAATCCTTTTCGCGGATCATGCCGGGGAACGCCTCCTTGAGCGCCGCCTGGGCCTTCGGCAAGTTGTAGAACGGTACGATCGGCGCGACGTGGTGCGCCGTATGCACCGAAATGTTGTGCGTCATGAAATGCAGCCACTTCGGATACCGGTAGTCGGTCGTCACGAGCAGGCGACTGGCGTTCGGCGTCCAGTGCTGCGACGGCAGGAACGGGATGTCGTCCGACGTGTGGTGCATCAGCGTCGTCGCGCTGAACCACGCGTGAATCATGAGCCACGGCACGACGAAGTACAGGAACAGGCCCGTGATGCCCGTGAAGTAGATCAGCGCCGGGAAGTAAAGCGCCGATGCGATCAGCACGAACGCAATCGAGCGTTTCACGTCGCGCCGCATCTCGCGCTTCGGATAGAAGCCCGGACGGAATCCCGACTCCTTCCAGTAGCTGACCGTGCCCGCCCAGAACAGCCACTTGCGCGTACCGGCGTACTCGAGACGCTTCAGGAACGACATGCGATCGTAAAGCGGCGCGGGAATGGGCCGCCAGTCCGTGTCGAGTTCGAGGTTGTTGGTGTTCGCGTGATGCAGGTTGTGCGTATGGCGCCACGCGTGGAACGGATACAGCAGCGGCAGAAGCGACAAATGACCGATCGCCAGGTTGAACCATCGAGAGCGGGAGAACGAGTTGTGCCCGCAATCGTGCGCGATGCAGTGCAGCCCCCAGCCGCCCAGACCTGCGAGCAGCCACAGCGGAACGTAGAACAGCCAATGCGGTGCGTACGCGATGCCGACCAGCGCGCCGATGTACGCGGCATAGCTCACCACGAAACCGAGAACGCCGCGCCACGCACGCGGCTCGTACAACGACTTTGGAATCGCGTCGGTGAGCCGCACGCCCTCGAGCGCTTTCGACTTCTGCAGGAATTCGTCGAAACGCGCGGGCGGCGCGCTCGGGAAGGTGAATTTGCTTGTCATGTCGATCTCCCGCTTATGCAGCCTGCAAGCCGAGCTCGGTCGACAGGTGGCGCGCCAGTTCGTCGATGCTGTTGTGTTCGAACAGCAGCGCCGGCGACAGCCGCTGCTCGACGACCTTCTCCAGATCGCCCGACACCTGCACCGCGACGATCGAATCGAGGCCGTATTCGTCGAAGCGCTTCGCGGGGTCGATGGCAGCCCGGTCCGCCTTCAACTGCCTGGCGAGGCGGTCGATCAGCCAGCTACGAATCGACGCTTCGGTGAGGGGGCCGATATCGGCGGCCACCGCCTTCTTGCGGCCGAACAGACCACCCAGAATTCCAGCTTGAGACATGATGAAAAATCCTTCTATACGAGGGAAATGAACGAAATGACGACGGCAATCTTCTTCAATACGGCTGCTTGGCGAGCTTGCGGATTGCGGCCGGCCCGGGTTGGCGCAGGTCCCACACGACGCCCAGCTTGCCGAGCGTCCACAACACCCACGCGCTGAGATCCGGCTCGTACCACTTCACCGAGTGGCGATACGACGCGGGGAACGCGTGGTGGTTGTTCTGCAGGCCTTCGCCGAACGTGAACACGGCGACCGTCCAGTTGTTCGCGCTGTTGTCGTCTGTCCTGAACGGCCGTCCACCGAACATGTGGCACACCGAACCCACGCACCAGGCAGCCTGGTTGGCCAGGAAAATCCGCGCGAACCCGCCGAACAGCAGGCCGTTCCACGCGCCGTGCCAGGAGCCGGCAATGGCGCCGCCGATCCCGGCCGGCAGCACGAGACCAAGTACGATCCACCAGACGTAGGTACGGTGATAGAAAAACAGACGGCGATCGCGCAACACATCGGGGGCGAAGAACGTCCAGCCCGATACGTCCGCGGCCAGCATCCACGGCATGTGCGCATACCAGAGGCCGCGCAGCTTGGCGAACAGCCCCTGTCCGACCAGGTTCGGCGAATGCGGATCGCCTTGCTGGTCGCTGTACAGATGATGACGACGATGCGTCGTCACCCAGAACATGATCGGGCCTTGGGCGGCCATCGACCCGCAGATCAGCAGCAATCCCTCGAACCACTTCGAAGTCCGGAACGTCTTGTGAGCGAGGTACCGATGGAAGCCCATCGTGATCCCGCCCATGTGCAGAAAATAGAACACCCCGAACAGCACCAGATCGGTGACGGTGAAGTCTCCCAGCACGAGTTGGCGTGCCGCCAGCGCAAAGCCGGCGAGCGGCACCAGCATCACGGCCAGGGCGGTATAGCGCTTGATGCGCGCCCCACTGCCCTTTAGCGGCGAAACACCGGGGATCTGACCGTCGGCGGCCGAGAGCCCGCCGGCGGCAGTCACGCCGGGTGCAACCTGAATCGACGAATTCATAGGATTCTCCAAACGCTAACAGGATTACGGCGAAGTTGAGTGAGCCGCCGCGCGGCGCTTCGGGGCATAGCGCACCTCCGTGACGAGCCCCAGCGCGTCGAGCAGGCGGATGATCCAGGCGGAGGGATCGAGTTGCCAGAACGCGTGATCGTTGTTGGCGAAGGCCGGCTGCGCGTGATGATTGTTGTGCCACGCGCCGCCCACCGAAACGATGGCGAGCAGGCCCAGATTGCGACTGTGGTCGCGCGTCGCGTGCGGACGGGTGCCGATGGTGTGGCACAGGGAATTGACCGCCCACGTCGACTGATCGAGCAGGAAGATCCGCGCGAGACCGCCCCACAGAAAGCCGCCGACGGCCGCGGACAAGGCCTGCCCGGCCGGCGCGAGCAGCGCACCCGCGAGCGCGGGGATGGCGAGGCCGAGCATCACCCACCACGCGTATCGAAGATTGAGATTGACGATCAGGCGGTCGCGCAGCAGGTCCGCGGCATACGCACTCCAGTTCTCGCGCCGCACGGTGAACAGCCAGCCCACGTGACCGTGCCAAAGGCCCGCGAGCCGGCTCGGCTTGCCGTGCCGGTTCGCGCGCGGGCGCGGCGAATGCGGATCGCCGTCCTGATCGGTGAACGCGTGATGCATCCGGTGCGTGGCGGCCCAGAACAGGATCGGCCCCTGGGCGGCCATGCTGCCGAGTACGCCGAGCATCACGGTGACGATCGGTCGTCCCTTGAACGAGCGGTGCGAAAAATATCGATGCATGCCGGTTTCGACGCCGATCGCGGTCGAGAAATACATCACCGCCAGCAGCACGAAGTCTGTTGCGCGCATGCCGTATATCCACGTGTAGGCGATCGCCAGCGCGAAACCGAGCGCGGGAATGCCCACGGTCAGATAAGCAAGCCGGCGTGCGCGCACGTCGGTGTCGGCTTCCGCGACAGCGGCGGCTGCCGGTGTGCGCGAAGCCAGGGAATCCGCTTCAGCCATGACTGGCTCCGAAGAAATGGAATGTGAAAATGAAGTGTTGTCGGGCGGCTTACGTGCGTGCCTCGAGCACGCTCAAGCGACCTTGCTGGAACGCCTGCTTGCACGCTTGCCGGCGCACCTTGCCGCTGGTCGTGAGCGGAATCGAGCCGGTCGGTCCCAGGTGCACCACCGCCGGTGACACCCCGTGGTCTCGCGTGACCGCCAACGTGATCGCCGCGCGCACCTCGCGCATTTGCTCGGTATTCAGCCGGCGCGAGCGCTTGAGTTCCGCAACGATGACGAGCGACTCGGAAGGACCGCCGTCGATCGAGAACGCCACCACGCCGTTCGTGCGAATCGCGTCGTGCGCCGATTGCACCGATCCCTCGATGTCGTTCGGATAGAGATTGCGCCCGGCGACAATCACGATGTCCTTGATCCGCCCGGTCACGAACAGCTCGCCGTCGTTCAGAAAGCCGAGATCGCCCGTGCGGAGGTAGCGCACGGATCCGCCCTCGCCATCTCCGTCAGCGGGCGTGGCCGCGAAAACGTCGGCGCTTTCGCCGCGGTTCAGATAGCCCGCGGCGACGTTCGGGCCACTGAACCAGATTTCACCGATGGTCCGGTCCGGCTGTACGCGCTTCGTCTCAGGGTCGACGATCAGCAGCCGATGCCCGACTGCCACCGGTCCGCACCCGACCAGCGTGGTACGCCCGCGCACATCGGATTCCGGCGCGTGCAGCTCGCACCTGCCGTGAGCAAGTGCCTCCTTGTCGACGTCGATCAGGGTGATCGGCGAACGCCCCACCTTGCCGGATACATAGAGCGTCGCCTCGGCCATGCCATAGCAGGGCACCACGGCGCGGCACTCGAAGCCATACCGGCCGAAGCGCGCGAAAAAACGTTCGAGCGTCGCGTGACTCACCGGCTCCGCGCCGCAGAATACGTGCTGCAGCGAGCCGAGATCGAGCGTGTCCGCCTCTTCCTCGCTGATGTTGTCGACGCACAAGTCGAACGCGAAATTCGGCGCGACGCTGGTGGTCACGCGATAGTCGCTGATTGCCTTGAGCCAGCGATACGGCCGCTGGACGAAATGCTGCGGCGACAGAATCACGAGCGGAAACCCGCTGAACACCGCGAGCAGCAGCGCGCCCATCAGTCCCATGTCGTGATACGGCGGCAGCCACGTGCATCCGACACGGTCGCGATCGGGCCCGATCCGTTCGGCGATCACCGCGCAATTGCTGACGAGATTCTCGTGCGTGACGACTACGCCCTTGGGCTCGCCCGTCGATCCGGACGTGTACTGAAGCAGCGCCGGCCGGTCCAGGTCGACACGCCACTCCAGCGAGCCCCCAACGCCATATGCCGATGCTTCGATTTCGTGGAACGCGCTTTCGTCGAGCGTCAGCAACGCCGGCGCGGCACGCTGACCGCCGTAGAGCTCGTCGAGCTGTGGCTGCAGTGAGCGATGAAGCTTGCCGGCGATGACCACGTCCGGGTGAGCGTCGCGACAGATCGATGCGAAGCGGGCCACCGCGCGCGCGCCGGCCGGTGGAAACGAGGGTACCGCGGTGGCACCCGCCAGCAGAATCCCGAACAGCGCCGCGACGTAACCCAGACCGGGTTCGAGCAGAAGCAATACGCGCCGGTCGTGCAGCGGGTGCTGCAGAACCATGTCCCGCACATGGACGGCAGCGGCAGCGAACTGCCCGTACGACCAGCTCACGACATCGTCCTCGCCGTCGCGAAGAAAATGAAATGCGATCCGCTCCGGCGTTTGCTCGGCACGCTCTCGAAGAATGTCGAGCAGGGACGAGCGCTCCGCTGTCGCAGCGGAGGGGAAAATACTACCGGTCATCATGAGGCCCTCGGATAATCGATGTTGTTTTTGTGAAAGCTATGTACGCGAACCGTTGCCGGCCGATCCGCGCCCCTCAGCGCGCCACCGCGGATGCAAGCGCTCGAGGTCGCGTATCCACCGGCGCGCACAGGATCGCGGTAGCCAGGCCGAGCGCGATCTGCAGATAACAGAGCGTGTGGAATTCGGCGAGGCGCGTTATCGCGTTACCGGTGATGGCGACCGTCAGCGCCACGCCGAACACGGATCCCACCTGGCGTATCGCCTGGTTGACGGCCGAGCCGACACCGAATCGCGCCGGCGGCAGATGCGCGACGGCCGCCGCGGACAGCGAAGGCATGACCATGCCGACCCCCAGCCCCGTGAGGAGCGCGCCCGGCAGCCACGCATGCACATAATCCGGATTGCCCCCAGGCACCAGCGCGAACCATATGCTCGCTGCCGTCGAGATCAGGCTGCCCGTCACCAGCAGAACCCGGTGCCCCGCGCGCGCTGCGAACCGTCCGCACACGATCGCCGTCGGAACGACGAGCAGCGGCCCGGGGCTGCCGGCCAGTCCCGCACGCGTCAGCGAATACGACCAGACTCCCGTGGTGAACAGGAACGTCTGAAAGAACATCATCGCAAAGCCGATCGCGAAACACAGCGAAGCCAGATTGATGTAGCAGTAAGTCCGATCCCGAAACAGCGAGAGATCGATTGCCGGCGACCGTACCGTGCGAGCCCACGCAACGAATGCCGCCAGCATGCCCATCCCGCCTGCGATCGCGAATGCGACTTCCGGCGAAGTCCAGCCGACCGCCTCGGATCGCACCAGACCGACCGCGATGGAACCGACGCCGAGGATCAGCAGGACGACGCCAACCAGATCGAGCGGTGCACCGCGCTCGGGATCACGCGACTCGTCGAGCATGCGCCATCCCTGCCATAGCGCGATTGCGCCAAACGGCAGGTTGAGAAAGAACGCCCAGGGCCAGCCGAAGCGATCCACCATGAACGAGCCGACGCTTGGACCCAATGCCCCGGCCACCCCGCTGACCGCGCCCCACAAGCTCACGGCCACGGACCGCTTGCCGACCGGAAACGCCGCGAGCAGGATCGACAGCGATGCGGGCAACAACAGCGCCGCCCCCGCGCCTTGCACCGCACGCATGGCCCAGAGCATCTCGACCTGCGTGGCGATGCCGCAGCCGAAAGATCCTCCCAGGAACATGGCGAGTCCAAGCAGGAACGTGCGCTTGCGTCCGCGCAGGTCGGCGAGGCGGCCCGCGGGCACGAGCAACGCGGCGAACACGAGCGTGTACGCGTTCAGAACCCACGACAGGCCGGCAGAGTCGGTATCGGGAAACGCCCGTCGCAAAGCGGGAAATGCCGCATACAGCACGGTCACGTCGATCGAGACGAGAAACACCGCGACACTGGCGATCCAGAACACCGGCCACGGCGAAATCGAGCTCGGCTGCGCCTGCGCGGCGGACACGCTGGGTCCGTTCATGGACTTAACCCTCGCGAAGCTGAACGGGCGTCACGTCGTCATTCGATTCGGATTCCGATTCGAAATACGACCGATCGAGAAACGGGAGCGTTCGCGCCCGCATCCGCGCCTGAAACAGCGCGACGACCGGCCACGGGCGCATCGCCATTGCCATGCCCTTGACCGTGCGCTCGTCTTCCCAGTAGATGACGTTCGCCACTTCCAGCGGCAGCCCGCCGACCTCGCCCGTCCAGAGGCTCAGCGTCGTGGCGTTTGCCGACAGACGCGGCCCGCTCGCACGTCCGCCGTAGACCGCCATCGAATGGCCGCACACGCGCTCGACGTCGTCACGGCCGCGAATCGGTTTGCAGGCCACCGGGCTGGTCAGAAACATCTCGTCGACGATGGGGAACGGCAACTTGGCGTCCAGCACTTCGTCGGCGGGTATCGGCGGCAACGCGGTTTCGATTCCCGGCGGCAGCACCCACGCGTCTGCGTCGACGAGATCCCGGCTCGCGTCGTACAGCGCCCGGCGCACCGGTGCGGGAAACGAGCCAAGGAAGATGTCGACCTGGATGCGTGTACCCGACCGGCGCGTCACCGTCACGCCGCGAATCCGGCGGCCCTGGAAGAGGCCGAGCCATTCGCGCCCGCCGATGTCCGCACCGCTCCAGGCGTTTTTCGACTCGACTTCGGAAAAGATGCCGGCGGCGGCCATCGCAAGACGCTCGACGCGGTCGCGACCGACGATCTCTCCGAACGTCATGGGATGCAGCAAGCCGACTTCGTCCTGCGCCGACATTCCGAGTTCGCCGAGCAACTCGCCGACATAAAGGCTGGACTGTCCTTGGTGACGCATCGTCGCTTCCTTCTCGATCATCGTCGTTTCCTCTTCCGCGTGCGGCACGCGCTCCGTCCCGACGTGCGTCATACGGCCGCTCGAATGGATGCGTTCGCACCCATTCGCTCCAATATCCGCCGCGCGGCGAACGCCGGGCGATCGAGCTGGATGTCGATCATCGGCGCCGTGGGGCTCCAGTTCGCCTGCAGGCTCTCCGCGACATCCTTGTCCTCCATCACGGTGGCGAACACTTCCTTCGCGGTGAACTCGGTGAACCGCTCGTTGTCGACGTCGAAATCGCGATGCATGCCGACGAACACATGAGTCGTGGTATCCGTGGCGGGCGTGAAGATCGTCGTCGTATAGACGTGGAAGACCTGGCCGCTCGAATCGTCGCAGGCGTGAGCCCTCGTCTCGACCCGCGTGTTGCCGATGGGCCAGTAGAGCACCTCCTGGAAGCGGTCGATGTAGTCGAGCTTCAGGATATGGGTGTAGAGCGGCGGCGTCTTCTCGCGGCGCAGGTAGCGGCGCACGCGGACTTCATCGTCGTTGATCACGATTTCGGGCGGCGTCTCGACGATGTCGAGCGAGCCGAGCGTCTTCGCATGCACGAAGGCGGCGTGCGAGATGTCGAGGATGTTGTCGATGCCGAACAGGTAGCTGCACGCGATCGTGCAATAGCTCATCTTCCCGGCAAGCTCGGGCGCCGAACAGACCCAATGGTCGGGGATCGCCGCCTCGTCGGCCTTGTCGGGCTCGCCGGTCCACAGCCAGATGAAGCCGTATTTCTCGACGGCGGGAAACGACCGCACGCGTGCGCCCTTCGGGATCACGGTCTGGCTCGGAATGCTGACGCACGCGCCGGAGCAGTCGTACCGGAGCCCGTGATACCAGCACTGGAGTTCGTCGCCGACCACGCGCCCCCGCGATAGCGGAACCTGCCGGTGCGGGCACCGATCCTCGAGCGCGACGATCTGATTCGCCTGCGTACGGTACATGACGATCTTCTGGTTCAGAATCGTCCGGGCAAAGGGCTCCCGCTGGACTTCCGCTGAAAGTGCTGCTGCGTACCACGCATTCTGGATAAACATTGATTCCTCACTTTGCTACATGGGCGGCGGTGGCACACCGACGCGAGCTCGAGTCGCCGTGTGCGTTCGTGATCGGTTCTATCTGCGCGCGACGGCGACCATCCGGTCGTCGTCCCGGGCGTCGGCTCCGGCCGCTTCGCGATCGAGACGGCCGTCCGCCATCTGCTCGAGAAATTCGTCGGACGCGGACTGCAAATTCACGCAGGGATACTGAAAGCGGCCGGTCGTATAACGAAGCGCGCCCAGGAAGGACGGCTCCACCGGCGCACCTTCCGCCTCGAACAGCCCGTGCGACGCCAGGTACGTGTGAAGCGCGGGCAACCGATAGCACGGGACGGCCGGATACTGGTGGTGTTCAAGGTGGAAGTTGCTGCCGAAGAACAGCGCCGTATAGATCGGCGACGTGTAGCTGCGACTGTCGCGATATCGCCCCGGCACGGTATCCGTGTGTTCGATGTATGCGCGAATGGTGCTGAATACGTACACCCCGATATACGGAATCAGCATGACCGTGAAACCGAGCCACAGCGAGCGATGCCAGATGAATCCGTAGGCCGTTATCGCGCACAGGCTCAGCGCGATGTTGATCCGCGAGATCCAGCGCATTTCGCGCTGGCTGAACGGCAACCGCGTGTTCTCCGGCCACGGCAAACCTGCCGCCATGCGCGCGGCGTTTCGCGTGTAGATCCGCACGCCCTTGGAACGCGCGAGAAAGAAGCGCGACCAGAAGGTTCTGTACTGCGAATAGATCTGCACATCCGGATCGATGTCCTGACCGGTGAAGCGATGGTGCTTCCAGTGCGTCATGCTGAAGCCCACGATCAGGAAACCCGGCACCAGCGACGAGCAGATGAGCGCCAGCGCGGCGCTCACGTACTTGTTGCGATGCAGGTTCGTGTGCATCCCCTCGTGTCCGACGAAAGTCAGCAAATGCATGCCATGTCCGCCGATCACACCCAGGACGATGGCCAGCGCAATTCGGACCGGCGTCGACATCGGGATATCGACGACGGCGAACGCCACTGCGGCCGGAATCAGGAAGAACGCGAGCGCGTGCGCGAGATAAAGGATCGTGGCGACGGCGCTGATCCGGTGGAAGTGCCGTGGCAGCTTGAGCCGCGACAATGCGACGTCACTGTCCAACGTGGCTGCGATGGTCATGGCCTCTCTCCTCGATTGATGCGATGCAGGGCCGGCGATTGGCGAACGTGCCGCGCCGTGGCTTGAAATCGCGTGGCCGCAACGACCACGCACCGCTGTTGCGCGCGTTCAAATGGATTCCCCGACTGACGCGACGCGCTCGACGCCGGCGGCAAACGATTCCAGCTCGTCCGACTCGCGCACGCGGGAGCGCCGGGCGCGCGCCTCCTCCGCGAGCTGCACGCGCCGCGCCATCTCGGCGCGAATCGCCTCGCCTCGCCGGGACATGTCGATCAACGGCTGGATCACGCCCGTTTCGCCGGCGGCCATTGCCTCGTCCGCCCACTTCTTGATATCGCTCGGATCGAATACGGCAAACGGCGAGCACTGGCGATTCTGCGAAGCGAGCAAACGCGCCTGCAGTTCCGGATCGTTCGCAAGCTTGCGGTAAAGGATCCGGCTGAGCGGATTGTTGTGGCCGAGTGCGCCGCGGCCGCGCGAGTATTCGAACAGGTCGATCGAGGTCGCGTCGCGCTGGCGCCAGTAGCACTCCAGCGCATGCTCGTCGCCCTCGACGATGGCCTGGGCGAGCGAGCGCGCATCGCGAAGTGCGTCGGTAATGCCGAATCCCGGCGACGGGTCCATGAAGAGACCCGCATCGCCCACGAGGGCCCAGCCGGGCCCTGCGGCCTGACGGAAGAAAAAGCGCAGCTTCAATGCGCCGAGCACCTTGCTGGCGGGCGCGTCGGCAACAAGCGGCGCCGTGTGAGGGTTGCCCTTCAGCGTCTGCGTGAGCTTCTCGAGCACACGGCCCTTCCATTCCGGCAACTCCATTTTCGGGAACGCCACCCCGATCAGCAGCAGGTCCCGGTTGGTCGGAAAAACGAAGACGATGTCGTCGCCGAAGGTGCAGTTCATCGCCCCGCCGCGATAGCGCGGATCGGTATCGAACCAGTCCGGCCGCGGCCAGTACGCCCAATACATTGCACGCGGGCCGTCGTAGCCGTGGTACTCCTCGGAACCGACGAGGTCCGCCATCGTCGAGTGTTGGCCATCCGCGCCCACCACGACCCGCGCCCGGATCTCTTCACGCACGCCGTCATGTTCCACCACGGCGCCCGTCACCCGTTCGCCGTCGCGCAACAGACCGACCAGCCGGGTCCGCGTGCGGACCTGAGCCCCCGCCGCCCGCGCCTCCTCCAGCAACAGCGCATCGAGATCCATCCGACGCGGACAGGAGCAGCCTCCGCCGACGGGATACTCGATGCAGCCGAGCACGTCGTCGCCCCCATACATCATGCTGGGCACCGGCGGCGCGAAACGGCGAACCTTGTCGCCAAGCGCCAGTTCGTCGAGGAGCGCCATGCCGTAAGGCGAAATCCAGTGCGTGGACAATGGCTGGTCGCTCGGGAGATTGCTCGCATCGATTGCCAGAACGCGCTTGCCGGCGCGCGCCAGATGAATCGCGAGCGTGGCGCCCGCGCAGCGAGCGCCAACGATGAGGGTGTCTAACACGGAGAATGTCCTTCGGATAACGATCGGAACCGGAATGGCACGTGACGCGACCTCGCCGTCGCCGTCACCATCGAGTCGATGAAGAAGCGGCGAACCATGGCACAGCGCCGGACACGGACGACACGACGTACTTGCGAAATCGGACGCGCACGCGAAGCCGGTGCGCGTTGCTCAATGCGCGCCCGCGGCGCGATCCGACGGATATCGCTTGAACAGCACCGACGCGTTCACGCCACCGAACCCGAAACCGTTGGACAGCGCGATTTCGACGGGAACGTGCCGAGCCGAGGGGCCGATCAGATCGAGTCCGGCGGCAGCCTCGTCGGGGTGCTCGAGATTCAGCGTTCCGGGCAGCACGCCATCCCGCAGCGCGAGAATGGAGAACGCCGCCTCGATCGCGCCGGCCGCCCCGAGCAAATGCCCGGTCGCCGACTTGGTCGATGAAATCGCCGGGCCGGCGCCCACGCCGAAGACCGTCTTCAGCGCCTCGATTTCTCCGGAGTCGCCGACCGGCGTCGATGTCGCATGCGCGTTGACGTAGTCGACCTGCTCCGGGGCGATGTCGCCCATCGCGAGGGCCAGTTTCATCGCGCGCATGGCGCCGGATCCGTCGTCGGGCCCGGCGGTCATGTGGTAGGCGTCCGCCGTGGTTCCGTACCCGATGATCTCCGCGATCGGGCGGGCGCCACGCGCGATGGCGTGGTCGAGAGACTCGACCACCAGCATGGCGGCCCCCTCACCCATGACGAATCCGTCCCGCTCACGGTCGAACGGCCGCGACGCGCGAGTCGGCTGATCGCCGAAGCCGGTCGACAGCGCTCGCGCCGCAGCGAATCCGCCCAGGCTCACCTTGTCGAATGCCGCTTCCGCGCCGCCGGCCAGCACGACATCGGCCTCGCCGTTCCGGATCAGGCGCAGTGCATCGCCGATTGCCTGCACGCTCGCCGCGCAGGCGGTCACGGGACAGCCAATCGGCCCGCGAAACTGATGCTTGATCGAAATCTGGCCGGCTGCGAGATTCGACAGAAAGAACGGAATGGTGAACGGCGACAACCGGCGCACGCCGCGCGTCTCGCCGATTCTCACCGCCTCGGCCAGGCCCGGAAATCCGCCGATGCCCGACGCGACGACGGTGGCCGTCCGCTCGCGCTGACTTTCCGCCTGCGGCGCCCATCCCGCTTCCGCGAGCGCCTCGTCCGCGGCAACCATCGCCATCTGGATGAAGCGGTCCATCTTCCTCAGCTCCTTGTTCGGCACCGAGCTCTCCGGATCGAAACCGCCGTCGGGGTCGTCGGCCTTCGACGGTACGGTCCCGCCGACCTTGGCGGGCAGATCGCCGACGATCTCGTCACCGAGCCGGCGAAGCCCCGACGATCCGCCGATCAGGCGCTGCCACACCAGTTCCTTGCCGCAACCCAGCGGAGACACAATGCCGATACCGGTTACCACCACTCGAAGCGTCATTTCACATTCCTCTCGCGGACCGGGACTTGCCGAGCCACATCGTTAAAGCTGTTCATCTTCATGCGCACCTTTTGAAACACTGCATGCACGCCCAATCACACGGCTTGCTCGAACGCATGCGACGCACGCAGACCGCGCGGCATGTCGAGCGGCAGGCCGTACTCCGATCCGTCGAGGTCCAGCGCGGAACGCGTCTGTTCATCGATCTCGATCCAGAACGGCAGAGTCGGCTTGCCTTCGATCATTTGGGGCGGCGCGGCGCGATGCACATTGACGCCCATGCGCTTCAGCAGCCGTTCGTTACCGATCACGGAAAATGCAATGAGACGGTTCGCGCCATGTGCGTGCGCGACGCGGACGATTTCGGACATGAGCGCGCGCGTGTTTTGCCACGACGCTTCGGCACTCAACGACTCGCCGCGCGGCATGCTCATCGCGAAGCGGGACAACTCCCAAACATCGCGCGCACGGGGGAGAGAAGCGTCGCCCATCAAATCCGAAAAAACATTACCGAGAAGATAGGGCTCGTCGGTCGGCAGCAATCGACCGCAACCGACAATTTCACTATTGCGATCGCAAGCGATAACGTAAAGCGTGTCCGCGTGATCGAAATCGTCAAATTCGATGCCATTGTCCGTCGGCAATGACCATCCGAGTTCCTGTATGAAGACCTTATGCCGAAACTTCGCGAGTCGATACATCATCTCGCGACTCAAATCAGCGCTTCGCCCCGACAATAAAGTCAACATCTGAAAGCCCTCTCTCTCATCTCAGAATTGTTAGCGCGATTGAACCCGAAATTGCCGTGGCAACATAGCTGCCCGAATGGGCAGGTCACGCGCTTTGGACGAGACTCATCGCGCCGAGTGGGCTGAAGCACGCCGGCGGGAAAGCGGATTCCGGATTTAACTGGCGACGGGTAGCGGGGCGTTCGCGAACGAACATCGTGAGCACGCCTGCCATGAACGGCTCGAAGCACGGCTCGCGTGGTGCCGTGTCACGGCATGGATAATCGTGCCGCCATCGAAACTTCGCCGAAGCCGATGAGGACGATCGGCAGAAACTGGCGGTTGCGCGGCACGAGACATTAACGGCGAATCATTATTTACTCGCCGAGAAATAATGAAGCACCTTGAACACGAAATCAGTGATCGGCAACAATGGCCGACTCAAGTTCGCGTTGACGCATTCCCGAGCACAGCCAGTTCTGGATCAACGCCCGGCTGTATCGCGCGCCATAATCGCCGCCGTCCGTGTCGAGGAGCATGACGTTGCTGCTGACGTCGTCCGTCCCGACTTTCACGTCGGACCGCCCCGCTGCCACATACCATACGCAGCCGACGCTCGCGGTGGGTTGCGTCTCGGTGCAGACCAGCTCGTAGTAGCCGGCATTGACGGCGCTGATCCCCTCACCCCATAAGTCATGTAGCAAATCCGGGGCTTGCTGACACATATGTTGGCGGAAACGCAGCGCGTAGAACGCGGGCAGGGTCAATCGCACATATCCGTCATTCAGCTTTTTTGGCATGTTCGTTCTCACAACGTGGCACCTGTTAAAATTCGCACGGCATAGTCTGACAAGATTAGCAGCGGAAGCCGGCCACAAGGTCTTTCAACGCTCGTAGCGCTCCGGTTACGACTTGAATATCCGCTGCGATCACGTACGGGTTATTTACAATTATTACAGACCATCCGGGGAATGCCATTGCATCACGCACGGTCACCGCGAGCGGAAATTGCCCGATGACGCATCGATCATGAAGCAATTCCAGGATTTTCGAATTTGCGACTCCCGAAATTGAAACACTCTGTGCGATCCAGATATATACCTACCCACATGCAAGATCCCGAAATTCGATCAACGGAAAGTCCCTACGCCATCTCGAAATCGATTCGATAAGAATTTGCATTCGACGTCATGTTTGCCGCTCGATACGTCGAAGCGTGAGACCAGCCCCCGAACGACTTTTGAAGGACCGGCCAACGCCCCCAGCGACACGATTCCTTGGGGCACGATTGACCGCAAAGGTAACGATATGCATGCATGGAAAGAAAAGTATCTGAATGGATACGCCGCGGCAAAATCCGAGGCCGACGTGTTTTTGGAGTTTTCGGCGGACGTGCGCGCCCTTGGATTCGAGTACTGTTCGTTCGGCCTGCGCATTCCGTTCCCGGTGACCAATCCGCAGTTCATGCTGCAGTCCAATTATCCGGAGACGTGGGTCACGCGCTATGTGAGTCAGAACTACTTTGCCGTCGACCCGACCGTCCGACACGGGCTCAGCCAGTTGATGCCATTGATCTGGCGTGCCGACACCCAGACTCAAAGCATCGAATTCTGGAAGGAGGCGGATCATTTCGGCTTGCGCCACGGCTGGTGCATGCCGTCCGTCAGCCGAACCGGCGCGATTGGACTCGTGACCATGGTGCGGTCGAGCGAGCCGATCGACGAGTGTGAGCTCGAGCAAAAGGGATACCAGATGTCATGGCTCGCGAACACGGCCAACTGTGCGATGAGCATGCATCTGCTCGCGCAGCGCGCGCCCGAATACGCCGTCGAGTTGACCGCTCGCGAGCGGGAGTCGCTGCAATGGTCTGCCGCCGGGAAAACCTACGTCGAGATCGGCAAGATCATGCATGTCGACGAGCGCACCGTGAAGTTTCACCTCGTCAATGCGATGCGCAAGCTGAATGCGACCAACAAGACCGAGGCCGCGGTCAAGGCGACGATTCTGGGACTCCTGTTCTGACGCCATTCTCTTCATCGGCCGCGCGGCGCCATGCTCGCGGGGCGGAAACACCGTCAAAACGGCCACGCCGGTTGCCCGTTCCAATGCCCGGCGGCCCCGCCCCCCGCCCCCGATTACCTAGGTAATTGACACGTATGGACCTAGGTAATTGGCGTCCCTACCATGGTTTTCGGCGCGAATCCAAGCGCCCACATGAAGAGGACACGACCATGACCACCCAGGACGTCGATACCCGCACGCTACGACGCGTGATCGCCGCAGCGTCGATCGGCAATTTCGTCGAATGGTTCGATTTCGCCGCATACGGCTTTCTCGCCACCATCCTGACGCGCGAATTCTTCCCCAGCGGCGACCCCACGATCGGGCTCCTGAAGACGTTCGCGGTGTTCGCGGTGGCCTTCGCGTTCCGCCCGCTGGGCGGCCTCGTCTTCGGCGTGATCGGCGACCGGATCGGACGCAAGCGCACCCTTGCGCTGACGATCCTGATGATGGCCGGCTCGACGACGTTGATCGGCCTGCTGCCGACCTACGCGAGCATCGGCTACTGGGCGCCGTTGCTGCTCACGATCATTCGCTGCGTCCAGGGGTTCTCGGCCGGCGGCGAATATGCCGGCGCATGCGCGTACGTGATGGAACATGCACCGCGCCGCCGCCGCGCCTTCTTCGGCAGCTTCGTGCCGGTATCGACCTTCTCGTCGTTCGCTTGCGCGGCAGTGGTGGCCTATCTGCTCGAATCGTCGCTGTCGTCGCAGGCAATGGTCGAATGGGGCTGGCGCGTGCCGTTCCTGATCGCGGCGCCGGTCGGCCTCATCGGCGTCTACCTGCGTGTCAGCCTGAATGAAACGCCCGCGTTCCAGGCGCTCGAAGGCAAGCACGACATCGCGCATGCGCCGCTGATGGAAACGCTGCATTCGCAGTCGAGGAATATCCTGAAGCTCGGCGCGTTCGTGTCCGTGACGGCGCTGTCGTTCTACACGTTCACGACGTATTTCGCGACCTACCTTCAAGTCGCCGGGCACCTGTCTCGCGGCACGTCGCTTCTCGTGACGGTGCTCGCGCTCTTCTTCGCCGCGGCCCTGTGCCCGGTCGCCGGCTTCTTCTCCGACCTCGTCGGCCGCCGCGCGACGATCGCCACGACCGGCATCTTCATCATCGTGTCGGTTTATCCGGCGTTCTCGCTCGGCGGCTCGGGCGTGCTGTCGCAATCGTTGCTCGGCGTCGCGCTGCTTGCGATCGGCGCGGTGTTCTCGGGCGTGGTGACGGCGCCGCTGATGTCGGAAGTGTTCGCGACGAAAACGCGCTACACGGCATCGGCGATCACGTACAACCTCGCCTACACGATCTTCGGCGGTACCGCGCCGCTCGTCGCCACGTGGCTGATCGCCGCGACGGGGACCAACCTGTCGCCCGCGTACTACCTGATCGCCGTGTCGATCTTCGCGATGATCGGCGGCCTGGCGCTGCCGGAAACGTCGAAGACGGCACTCGAGGAAGCCGGTCCGGCGACCGCGAGCGCCGCGCGGGCCGCGAAGCGCGGCGTCGAAGGCGCCGTTTGAGCACGGGCCACGGATGAGTTGCCCGCAGGCGCTACCGCTACAATCAGGCAGGAGCAAACCCGCCCGATAGCCTTGGTCCGAATACGGTTCGGACCCGTCGACACGATGCCGACCATGACCGACACGATGCCAAGCCTCGACTACGAAGATCTCTTCAGGCATCTGCCCGTCGCGGCCATCGTCGCCAGAGAACGCATCATGGTCGATTGCAACGAGAAGGCGCTGCAACTGTTCCGGGCCACCCGCGACGACATCGTCGACCAGTCGTTCGCGAAGCTGTATCCGCAGCGGAAGGACTTCGCGACGACGGGCCGCCGCCTCGCGCCGCTGCTCGCGAAACATGCGGGGTTCAGCGACGACCGCATCATGCGTCGCGTCGACGGCAGTCATTTCTGGGTCACCGTATGCGGCTTCGGCTACAACTCGAAGCGGCCCTTCGAGCTGGCCATCTGGACCTTCACCGACCTGTCGGAGAACGCGAAGCATCCCGACGTCGCCGGCACGTTGACCGATCGCGAGCGCGACGTCGCGGCATTCCTGGTTCACGGCCTGACCAGCAAGGAAATCGGCAAGGAACTGAGCATCAGCCCGCGCACGGTCGATATTCATCGTGCGAGCTTGTTGAGGAAGTACGAGGTACGCACGACCCACGAACTGATCACGTGCCTGCTCGCGTGAGTTGCGTGCGCAGGAACGGCGCATCCGGCATCCCGCTCCGAAAAAAAAGCCCGGCAAAGCCGGGCCAATCAGATCGAGACACAAGGAGAATCCCGCCCACCCCACACCGGGCGGTCACGCCGCGCTACACGACGTTCTTTTCGACGATCGGCCGGTTTTCGAGCACACGCTCCCAGCCGAGCGACGACAGGTCGAGCGATTCATACCGCCCGCCCAGGATCAGTTCGCTCACGCCACGCCCCGTCGCGGGCCCTTGCTGCAGCCCGTGTCCGCTATACCCGTTCGCGAACACGACGTTGTCGAGTTCGGGGTGATATCCGATGATCGCGTTGTGATCGAACACGTTGTACTCGTAGTACCCGGACCAGCAGTTCTCCACGCGCAGCGCTTCGAACTCCGGCACGCGATTCGCGAGCGTCGGCCAGATCACCTCGTCGAACAGGTCGTGATCGACCTCGTCGAGCGGCAGGTCGTCGGGATCGCGATCCGGGCTCGGCGACGTCCCGCAGATGTACGTGCGCCCTTCCGGCCGGAAATACACGCCCGTCGGATCGATCAGCAGCGGGCAATCGGCCAGCTTCGCCGGCGACGACACGTTGAAGATGCTGCGACGCCGCGCATACACGGGAATGTCGATGCCCATCATCGACGACAGCGTGCGCGTCCATGCGCCGGCCGCATTGACGAGCGTGTCGCATGCGTGGCGCTCGCCGCCGTTCGTCACCACGTGCGTGATCTTGCGGCCGTCGCGAACGACGCCGGTCACGTCGGCCGGCACATACCGCGCGCCCAGTGCCTGCGCCTTCTTGCGCAGCGCCTGCACGAGCCCGTAACCGTCGAACCACCCTTCGCCGCTCACGCCATACGCGCCCGACACGAGATCGTCGACGTTCAGCCAGGTAAACTTCGCGCGCAGCGCATCGCGATCCATCAGCCGGATATCGGCGCCGAGCTTCGTCTGCAGTGCATGGTTCTCGCGCAGCGTCGCATCGCCCGCCGGCGTCGCGAGAAACAGGTAACCGCCCTCGTGCAGATCGATCGACGGCCGCGTGCCGTCGACCTCGAGCCGTTCGCCGATCGTGCGCAGGAAGTCGATCCCGAACAGCGACATCTCGATCGACAGCGGCGTCGAGAACTGCTGGCGAATCGACGCGGCCGACAGCGCCGACGACGACTTCGCATAGGTGGGATCGCGTTCGATGACGGTCACGGACACCGTCGGATCGGTAGCGCGCAGGAAATAGGCGATCGAGCTGCCGATCACACCACCGCCGACGATGACGACTTGAGAACTCACGACTGACTCCAGTTACACGTATGAGGCGCCGCCGGCCGGCCGCGCCCGAAGGTTGTTCGTGCCGCGTCGCGCGCGGCGTCGTGCGAGCAGGCCACCCGGCGAATCGCCCCGGCGTGCGCCGCGACCGCATCCGATCGCTTCGGCTATTTCAGCACGTCCTGCATCGCCGCGAAAGCCCGCGCGCGTTCGGGTATTCAGTCCGCCGTTTGCGTGGTGACGGGCTGCCACGCGGCATTCTTCACTTCATACAGCGTCGAGCTCGGGTTCTTCAGATCGCCCGTGCTCGTGAACGCGATCGTGCCGGTGATGCCGTCGTAGCGCGTGCCCTTCAGCGCGCCGTTGAAATCGGCCGGCTTCGTCGAGTTCGCCTTCTGCATCGCGTTGATCGCGATCCACGTCGCGTCGTACGCGAACGGCGCATATGCGAGCATGTCGACGCCGTACTTCTGCTTGAATTTCGTTTCGAACTGCTTGCCTTTCGCGAGACGCGCGAGCGGCTGCCCGTATTCCCACACGGCCGCGCCTTCGGCCGCGTTGCCGGCGAGCTTGATGAAGTTCGCGTTCATCACGCCGCCGCCGGCCAGGAACTGCGCGCGGATGCCGAGCTGACGCATGCGCTTGACCAGCATCGCGGACTGCGCGTCGAGGCCGCCGAAGAACACCAGGTCGGCATTCGTGCTCTTGATCTTGGTGAGCTGCGCGCTGAAGTCGACGGCCTTGTCGTTCGTGAATTCGCGCGCGACGATCGTGCCGCCGTTCGCCTTCGCGGCCTTTTCGAATTCGTCGGCTTCGCCCTGGCCGAACGCTGTGCGGTCGTCGATGATCGCGATGCGCTTCGCCTTGGTCACGCTCGCCGCATACGCACCGGCGTTGCCGGCGTTCTGCGCGTCGGTCGCGATCACGCGATACACGGTGCCGAGGCCGGCGCGCGTGATGTCGGGATTGGTCGCCGACGGCGTGATCATCGGAATGCCGGCCTTCGCGTAGAGCTTCGACGCGGGTAGCGTCGTGCCGGAATTGAAGTGGCCGATCACGACGGCCACCTGCGCGTCGGTCAACTGCTGCGCGGCCTGCACGCCGATGCGCGGATCGCTCTGGTCGTCCTGCGACGCGACGACGAACTTCACCGGCTTGCCGCCGATCGTCGTGTGCGCGGCGTTCGCCTCGTCGACGGCCATGCGCACGCCGTTCTCGATGTCCTTGCCGTATGCGGCGCCGCCGCCGGTCAGCGGCACGGCCACGCCGACCTTGACGACCGTCTCCTGCGCGTGGGCCGCGCCGGTCTGGAACGCGAGGATCGCGGCGGTCAGTGCAACGCCGGAAAGCGAACGAATGCGGAACGTCATCGGCCAATCCTTCTTCTGTGGGTCGGGATGCGACGCGCGATCGTCGCGCGCCGGCGACCTCCCGCGTGCCGGTGATTTTTCCGTCGCCGGCGTGCCGCCGATGGCGCGTCACGTGCCGGTCGATCACCGCGGTTCCGTCTCCGGGAAACCTGTCGGCGCGCAAGAGGTGAACCGATTGTGGGTAGCCAATACGCGTGCAGCAAACGAAATATCGGAACTATGTTGTGAGGAATTGTCATCAAGTGACGACGCGGCCCGCGCGACGGCGGGCCGGGAAGAGGAAATGTCAGCGGGATGCGCGCATGCCGCGTTGCAGCGGGCCTGCGCCGGGTAATGCCGATGGAGCATCACCGCCGTATCGGGCAGCGGCAACGCACCGCACATTGCGCGATTCGGTCGACGGCGCCGGGCCGGTCAATGCCTGTCGGTGCCCGTCTGCTTGCGCACCGCATCGGCCGCCTCGCCGGCCTTCTCCTGAATCTTGCCGGCCTGCTGTTCCGCCACGCCTTCCGCTTCCGTCTCGCGGTCGCCCGTCACCTTGCCGAGCGCTTCCTTGACCGAACCCTTCACCTGTTTGAGTTTGCCTTCGATGCGATTCCTGTCCATGGTCGTCTCCTGCGATGAGTTGGGGAGAGAGCCGACGGCACGGCAGCCTGCGCCGCACCGCCGAGTGGACAGGATCGCAGCCGCGCGCCGTGCGCGGCAGATGCGGATGCACCAGCCTGCATGGTGCATTCGCACCGATGGCCCGACGCCCGGCGTCAGTCCTTGCCGTTCGCGCCGCCCTTGTCGGCGCCCTTCTCGCCTCGCGCGCCGTTCGCGTCGGATGCGCCGACGATCCCGCGCTCGCGCGCCCATACGATCGCCTCGCCGCGGCTATGCACGTCGAGCTTCGCGTAGATCGTCGCGACGTGATTGCGGACCGTGTTCGGCGCGAGCCCGAGGCGGGCGGCGATCTCCTTGTCGGCGAGGCCGTGACACAGCAGGTCGAACACGTCGCGCTCGCGCGCGGTGAGGTCCGACAGCTGCGCGCCCGCGTCCGGCGCATTCGCGCGGCGCACGTTCGCCAGTTTTTCGATCAACGTGCGGCTGAACCACGACGCGTCCTGCATTGCGGTCTCGATCGCATAGACGAGTTCCATCTCGGTGCGCTTGCGATCGCTGATGTCGAGCAGCGCGATCAGCAGGCAATCCTGCCCGTGAATCGCGACCGGTTCGGCCGACACGACGCAATCGCGCACGTCGCCGTCGCGCGTGCGGATCTGCACGTCCGCGTTGCGCACGTTGCCGTCGCGCGCGAGCTGGCCGTCGATGCACTGCCGGGCGCCGCGTTCGGCCCACAGCCCGATCTCGTCCGCGGACTTGCCGAGCAGATCGTCGCGCGCATGGCCGGCCATCGCGACGAAGGCATCGTTCACGTCGAGCAGCTCGAAGCGGTCTGCCGTGACGATCGCGGTCGCGACCGGCGCCATCCGGAACGCCTTCGCGAAACGCTCTTCGCTCTGCCGCAGCGCGAGCTCGGCCTGCTTGCGCGGCTCGAGATCCATGAACGTGAACAGCATGCACGCCTCGCCGTTCATGTCGATCGGCTGCCCGGCAACCACCACCGCTTTCGTGCCGCCGTCCGCACGCTTGAGCACGGCTTCCATCTGCGGGATCGTCGCGCCCTCGCCCAGCCGCTCGATCGCGAGTTCGCGCCGCTCGGCGTGTTCGAGCACGTCGAGTTCGTAGACGGAGCGGCCGAGCACGTCGTCGCGCGCATGCCCCGTCATCTCGAGGAAGCCTTGATTGACCTTCACGTAGCGCAGGTCGTCGAGCCGGCAGATCACGGCCGGCGCCGGATTCGCGTTGAACGTGCGCTCGAAGCGGTCCTCGGCGCTCGCCCATTCGGTCGCATCGTGCAGCACGAGCGCGAGGCAGTCGGGCTCGCCGGCCGCGTTCGTCAGCACGAGGCTGCGGATGCGGTGAACCCAGCTCACGTTCTCGTCGGCGGCCGATTCGACTTCGACGGTCACGTCGCTGAATTCCTCGCCCGCGATCACGCGATCCATCGGATAGTGGCCGTCGCGCACCGGATGGTTGTTCCGGTAGCGCAGGCGGAAGCGCTCGCGATACTCGGTGACGTCCGCGCCGAGCGCGTCGAGCTCGGTGACGCCGTGCATCGCGAGCGCGGCCTCGTTCGCCCACACGATGCGCTGGTCGGGTTCGATGAGGATCACGCCCTCGGTGAGCCCCGCGATGATCTGGTGCAGCTGGCGCCGGTCGGTATGCGACTTGAGCACCTGTTCGTTGACTCGTTCGTCCATGGGTCGGTGGTCCACGTGGTCGACAGGGTTGCCGGGTCGGTCGCGTCCGCGCCGGCGCGTGCACGCGATGATCGCGTGCGCGCCGATGCCGGCGACAGGCGCGGATGCACCCTGCGCAATAGTACATTCGCATGCCGCGCCGCCTGCGTGCGCCATCCCGCCGAGCCGCGCGCGGCGCGGGTGGCGCGCCGGCATCCCGCCTCGCGCGCATCACGGCGCACACGACGCACTTCCCGTTCCCGCTCCTTCGTTCCGTCCCCGTGCAAACGCACTAGCCGATCCGGTGAATTTGCGCGATGTCCGCGTGCATTCGCGCCGGTACGCTGGTACTGCATCGGCGCCCACGCGCCGCCCTTTCATACCGCAGAGGAGGATCACCTGATGAAGCTCCATCAGACACCCGATCCGACGCGCCCCGAGCCGGCCCCGGACAATCCGCCCGAACCGTCGCCCGGCACCGATCCGCCGGTGCCGCTGCCGCCCGACGTGCCGCGCCCCGACATGCCGCCGCGCGAGCCCGGCTACGACACGCCGATCGCGCGGTAACGCGCGGCGCGCCTGCGCAGATTCCCCATCCACCACGCCAATCGAAGGAGCACATCCATGAACAAGACCTCGAACCTGTCGGCGCTGCTCGCCGTCAGCGCGGCGTTCCTGCTTTGCGCCGCTCCGCTCACGAACGCACAGGCGGCATCGTCGACCGACGACGGCATGAAGACCGAATCGAACCAGCCCGTCACCGATACATGGATCACGACCAAGGTGAAGAGCGAACTCGCGACCACGGATGGCGTGAAAAGCGTCCACGTCGGCGTGAAGACGGTCGACGGCGTCGTCACGCTGACGGGCGTGCTGCCGTCGAAGGTCGCGGTGAAGAAGGCCGTCGCCGTGACGCGCTCGATCAAGGGCGTGAAGCACGTCGACGCATCCGGCCTGAAGGCGAAGGCCTGAGCTGTCGCGCGGCCGAGCGTCGCGCTTTTCTCCCCTTACTCCAGGAGCACACCATGAACGAAGACAAGATCAAGGGTCAATGGAAGCAGCTGACCGGCAAGCTGAAGGCCAAGTGGGGCAAGCTGACCGACGACGACCTCGCGGTCGCCGAAGGCAATCGCGAGTATCTGACCGGCCGGATCCAGGAACGTTACGGGATCGCGCGCGACGAAGCCGAGAAGCAGTTGAAGGAATTCGATCGCGAGCTTTGACGCGCCGGTCGTCTCACCCCGCCGCGATGCGTCCTGCGTCGCGGCCACGCGGAGGATCACGACATGGGCAAATATCTGATCGCATGGCTGCTCGGCGTACCGCTCGGCGTGCTGGTGCTGTTCTATCTGGTCACGCACCTGTTCTGACGATCGCGACGCCCATCCAATGCAAACGGGCCGGCGGCTGTCATCAGCCGCCGGCCCGTTCGTCTGCGTGCGTCGCGCTTACTTCGCCGCGTTCGCCGTCATCTTGAAGATGCCTTGCGCGTTGCCCGCGTCGAAACGCAGGTCCGTCACCCAGCGGCGCGCCGCCTGGTCGAACGTGCGGCGGCGCGTGATGAATTCGTAGAACGAGCCCGGCACGTTGCGCTTCACGGTCCCGCCGTCGCGCGTGCGGAATTCGCGCTCGACGATGTCCGCGCGATACGCGGTCTGGAACACGCGGCCCGAACGCGAGCGCTCGACTTCCGGCTTCATCGGCCGGCCCTTCGCCTTCTCGTCGTCGGACAGCTTGAACACGTCGGTCACGCGATCGGTCGCGTGGTTGAACGCGTTGCCTTCGGTCGCGATCCACGCCATCTCGGCCGATTCGAGCAGCAGCGTCTCGTAATCGAGTTCGCTCGGCAGGTCGTGCTGGCGCGCGAACGCGCCGACGATCTCCGGCAGCAGCGCATGCGCGGCGTCGAGCGGCAGCCAGCCTTCGCGCTCGATCTCCCACAGCAACGCGACGGCCGCCGGCGACAGCGGATCGCGCGACGAGCTCACGACGTTCGTCACGGCCTGCTGGAATTCCCGGGAGAAGCGCTCCGGATGCAGTTCGCTGACGA
Organism: Burkholderia sp. RF2-non_BP3; assembly: GCF_001522185.1. Lineage (NCBI taxonomy): Bacteria > Pseudomonadati > Pseudomonadota > Betaproteobacteria > Burkholderiales > Burkholderiaceae > Burkholderia > Burkholderia sp. RF2-non_BP3. Next base: position 148,037 of record NZ_LOSU01000063.1, read on the forward strand.
AGAACTGCGCGATCTCGTCCGGCGCGTCCTCATGCGCATATGCGCGGCCGGTCATGCCGAGCTTGTCGAGCGGATAACGGCCGTTCAGGCGGAAGCCGAGCGGACGCAGGATGCGCGTGAACGCGGCTTCGCCCGGCGGCAGCGCGCCCGTGTGCGGCCAGCGCACCGTGCGCAGCGCGCCGTGGTCGAAGTAGACCGAGCCGCCGTTTTCGATCGCGTCGGCCGTGTAAGCGCGGCCGTTCGCCGAACGTTCGAGCAGCCCTTCGAACAGCGCCATGTTCATCGCCTGCGCGATTTCCGCGCGCGTGACGACGTCGGTTTCCCATTCGTCGAGGATGGCCGGCATGTTCAGGGTCGCGAACAGGGCGTCGGTCTTCGCCTGTCCCAGCAGCTTCGTCAGCAGGCTCTCGATATTCGGATTGCGCATCAGGATTCTCGTGTTCGGGGGACCGCCGGCAAGCGTGCCGGCAACTCGAATGGCCGGCCGCCCAGCGGGCGCCTGGCCTTGCGTGGGATGCATTATTCAAAGGGTTGCAGCGGGGCGTAAAGCGAGATTAAATTGACACGTGATGAGTTTTTGGAATTATCGGCCGTCACCGCATTCGTCCTCCGGCCCGCCGCGGGCGGGTCCGTTCGTCAGACAAAACGAGCATCATGCGCAAATTCAAGATCCCCAACATGGGTGCGCTCGTGGCTTTCGAAGCCGCGGCGCGCCACGAAAGCTTCACGCACGCGGCCAAGGAGCTGTTCCTGACCGAAAGCGCGGTATCGCGGCAGATTGCGACACTCGAGGCGAGCCTCGGCGTGCGGCTGTTCGCGCGCGTGAAGCAGCGCGTCGTGCTGACGCGCGCCGGCAAGCTGTACGGCACGCAGGTGCGGCGCGCGCTGGAGGCGCTCGATCGCGACACGCTGTCGATCATCGCGCACGGCAGCGGCGGCGGCTATCTGGAGCTCGCGGTGCTGCCGACCTTCGCGTCGCACTGGCTGATCCCGCGCATCAAGAGTTTCTACGACCGCACGCCGGACGTGCGCGTGAACATGGGCAGCCGCACCGACCTGTTCTCGTTCGAGGACACGCACTTCGAGGCCGCGATCCACTACGGCAAGCCGACCTGGCCCGGCACGTCGTCCGACTACCTGTTCGGCGAGGAAGTCGTGCCGATCTGCTCGCCGGCGCTGCTCGACGGGCCGGTCGAACGCGTGGAGGATCTGCTCGCGTATCCGCTGCTGCACTCGACGACGCGTCCCGGCGCTTGGGCGCAGTGGTTCGAGACGCATGGCGTCGAGGACATCCGCACGATGCAGGGCGTGCGCTACGAGCTGCACACGATGCTGATCAGCGCGGCCGCGGCCGGGCTCGGGATCGCGCTGGTGCCGAAGTTCTTCGTCGAGGAACAGTTGCAGCAGCTCGGCCTCGTCGTGCCGTGCGACGCGGCGACGGTCGGCGATTCGGCGTACTACCTCGTGTATCCGACGGAGTTCAGTCACAGCAAGCCGCTGGAATCGTTCCGTGCGTGGTTGCTGGAGCAGGCGAGCGCGTATGCGGCGCCGGGACGGGAGGGGGAGGAGAACGGCGACGCGGAGGATGACGAGGACGTCGAATAACGGCGCTTCCGGCTATTCACGGCGCGGCGGCATTGCATGCGTGCCGCACCGGCACACCGGCCGCGACGACCCTCGCCAGCCGCGCACCGTCAGGCGTTTCCAGCCCCGGGCACGCCGTGTTCAGATCCGGAGGGCGGGCCATCACGACGATGACCCGCATTGTCGCGCACCACATGCGTGACGTGCGTCACATGTGCCACTTCACCGTGGCGGTCAGCGTACGCGGATCGCCGGGCATGTTGTACAGGTCCGCGTTGCCGTGCGCGGCGATGAAGTAGCGGCGATTGAACAGATTGTCGAGCGTGAGCGTCACGTCGACCTTCTTGCTGCGATAGCCGGCCCCCAGGTTGAATACGGTAAACGACGGCAGCGTGACCAGATCGCTCGCCGACGTATAGCGCGCCGACTGGAACTGCATGCCGGCCGCCGCATAGAAGCCGTACGGCAGCTCGCGCTTGAGCCACAGGTTCGCGCTGTGGCGGGGCATCAGCCCCGGCGTGTTGCTCGACACCGTGAGGCCGGCCGCCGTCGATTGCGGGGAGCCGTCGACCGTGCCGTTCATATACGCGTAACCCGCATACACCGACCACTTCGGCGCAATCTCGCCGGTGAAGCCGAGCTCCATCCCGCGCACGTGCTGCGTGCCGATCGGCAGCGCATAGCCCGGGTTCGCCGGGTCGCCGATCTGCTGATTGGTCTGGCGCATGTCGAACAGCGCAACGCTGGCCGTCGCCTTGCCGCCAAGGTCGAAGCGCGAGCCGACTTCATACGCGGTGGTCTTCTGCGGTGCGAGCGCGGCGCCGTTCGCGAACGCGCCGGAACTGATCAGCGTATCGGCCAGCGGCGAGAACGACTGGCTGAACGAGCCGTACACCGTCAGCCATTCGAGCGGTTCATAGATCAGGCCGACGCGCGGGCTCCACGCGTGATCGGTCCGGTCGAGATTGACGTTCGACGACGTGTAGTCATGCCGGATCTGGCTCAGGTAGTCGAAGCGCAGCCCCGCGAGCACCTTCCAGTGTTCGGTCAGCGAGATCAGGTCCTGCGCGTAGACGCCCGTGAGCCCGACCACGGTCGATGCGTTCGTCTTCGCCCGCGCGCCGGTCGGCACGCCGGGCAGGACCACCTGCTGCGGATTGAAGAGATCGTAGGTCGCGACCTTCGTCACGCTGTAGACCGTGTCGAATTTCTGCTGCTGCGAGAGTTCGAGCCCGTACAGCAGCTCGTGGCGCATGCCGAACAGCGATGTCTTCTGCGTGAGCTCGAACAGCCCGTCGATGCCGTGGTCGGTGCGCTGGCGCGTCGACTGGTCGAGCGTGACGACCGGATGCGCGGACGTCCTGATCGGCTCGAACGTCACGTAGTTCTTGCGTTCGAGCGAGAAGTCGTACGCACGGATCGCGCCGTGAAACGACAACGAATCGCTGATGCGACGATCGAGCGACACCGTCGCGCTCTTCGCGGAGATGTCGTTGTATGAGCTGTTCCCCCCATCGGCCGAACCGAAATACGTGTTGATCGGCACATCGACGGGCCGGCCGCGGTACGCTGGCAGCCCCTGGTCCGACGTACGGCGATCGTGCAGATAGTCGAATTCGACGTTCAGCACCGTGTCGCTGTCGAGCTTGAACTGCGCGGACGGCGCGATCGCCTGCCGGTTGAGCTGAAACTGGTCGCGGAAGCTGTTCGAGTTTTCGGCCGCGCCGGTAAGGCGAAAGCGTGCGGCGTCGTTCGCATTCCAGCCGAGGTCGAATTCGCCGCGCCGCTCGCCGCGCGTGCCGAGCGTCACGCCCACGTCGTTCACCGGGTTCGCCTGCGGCCGCTTCAGCACGCGGTTCACGATACCGCCCGCCGAGCCGCGCCCGTACAGCACGGCGGCCGGCCCTTTCAGCACCTCGACGCGATCGACGTTCGACAGGTCGCGGTAGTACAGCGCATCGTCGCGAATGCCGTCGACGTACTGGTCCGTAATGCTGTTGAAGCCGCGGATCGTGATCTGGTCGCGCTGGCCGTCGCCCACCGAGAAGCCGACGCCCGGCACGTTGCGCAGCGCATCCTGCATCGACGTGGCGTTCTGGTCCTCGATCACCGCGTGCGGGACGACGTTCACCGTCTGCGGCACGTCCATCAGCGACATGTCGGTCTTGGTCGCGGCGCGCGAGCGGCCACCGTCGTACGACGCGTGGTCGGCGGCCGCGTTGACGGAGATCGCGGGCAGGGTCGCGGCGGCATCGCTCGCCTGGGCAAACGAAGTGCGGGCGCCAGCCAGCGCCGTGGCGATCAGAAGCGCATGACGGGCGCTCTTGTTGAGTTTCATCGTGAACGTAGAGGTGTGGAATAAAAACGGCAAACGGAACGTGTCCGGCCAGCGCGCGACTCGCGTGGCGCATCGACCGGCGAAGCCCTTTCCGTCAGGAAGACGACGCGCGCGGAGGACCGCCCCGTCGTGCCTGCCGGGCGGCACGACCGGCACGAAAAAAGCCGTAACGTGTCGTCACGGCTCGTAATGGGGCGAAATAATAAACGAGAATGATTCGTGTTTTTAGTTAATTTTCGGCGTGTCGCCTGCCCGCAACGCGAGCGCGCATTCGCGCCGCGCATTCCTGACGAATGCCTTTCGGTTTTGCGCTATCGAGCCGCCTGGCTCGTGTAAAAGAAAGGATCCAACCGGCCGCCGTATGCGGCTGCCGCAATGGAAAAAGGTGGATTCGGGGAAACTGCGACGGGGAACGCTGAAGAGGATTGCGAAAGATCGGGGTAAGGCAGGCGGGACGCATTCAAAGTCCGGTGCGCGCCGAGCCGGGCAACCCCGACCCGGCGCTCCGGGCAGCCGACCTCGCTTCGGCAGCGCGGCGGACCTTCTCTCTTTTCTTCACTGCGTATATTTTCTCTCAGGTTCCGGGGCAATTTTTTCTTCGCCGCGTCGGGCCATTATCCGCCCAATCCGGCCGAAGTGAAACGTTTGCGCACGCTCTACGCCGCTTATACCCGCCATTCGGACACATTCCTTCAAATCGCTTACGCGTCGCGCGATCGCATTCGGCAAATCTTGCAATCGGTTCGGCGTTCCTTTTAAATGGAACTGGTTCCATTCCGCGTTTCGGCCACGCCGTCGCGTGACGCCACGTGACGTCGCTTCGTCCGCGCGTCATGATGCCGATTCAGGATCGAGGATCGTTCAGCTCAGGATTCCGCATCGCCCGTCCTTCCCGGACACCCCGTCAAACGAGACCGTCATGCCCGATTCCGCCTCCTTGCAGCAGCTGTTTCCCGCCTATCAAGACATCCCCGCCGAGTTTCGGCTCGCCGCGCCGATCCACCAGCGCGTGTCGCTGGTCGACGGCGCGTTGCGCCCGTGGGACGGCGCGACCAAGACCGTGCTGTCGCCCGTGTGCGTGCGCCAGCCGGACGGCAGCGTCGCGCAGATGGAGATCGGCAGCTATCCGGTGATGGGCGAGACGGAAAGCGATGCGGCGCTCGACGCCGCGGTGCGCGCGTACGACTCGGGCCGCGGCGAGTGGCCGACGATGAAGGTCGAGCAGCGCATCGCGTGCATGCAGGACTTCATCAAGCGGATGGTCGCGCAGCGCGAGCTGGTCGTGAACCTGATCATGTGGGAGATCGGCAAGAGCCTCGCCGATTCGCAGAAGGAGTTCGACCGCACCGTCACGTACATGACGCAGACGATCGACGCGCTGAAGGAGCTCGACAACGCGAACTCGCGCTTCGTGATCGCGGAAGGCACGATCGGCCAGATCCGCCGCACGCCGCTCGGCGTCGTGCTGTGCATGGGGCCGTACAACTATCCGCTGAACGAGACCTTCGCGACGCTGATCCCCGCGCTGCTGATGGGCAACACCGTGGTGTTCAAGCCGCCGCAATACGGCACGCTGCTGTTCGAGCCGCTGCTCGAGGCGTTCCGCGACGCGTTCCCGAAAGGCGTGATCAACACGATCTACGCGCCGGGCGCGGTGGTCGTGCCGCACATGCTCGCGTCGGGCAAGATCAACGTGCTCGCGCTGATCGGCTCGAGCAAGGTCGCCGATCACCTGAAGAAGCAGCATCCGAAGTCGCACCGCCTGCGCGCGATCCTCGGCCTCGATGCGAAGAACGCGGCGATCGTGCTGCCCGACGCCGATCTCGATCTCACCGTGAAGGAATGCCTGCTCGGCGCGCTGTCGTTCAACGGCCAGCGCTGTACCGCGCTGAAGATGCTGCTCGTGCATCGCTCGATCGTCGACGAATTCCTGAAGCGCTTCACCGCCGCGCTCGAACAGCTGAAGATCGGCATGCCGTGGGAGAAAGGCGTCAGCATCACGCCGCTGCCGGGCATGCATCGCACCGCGTACATGACCGACGCGATCGACGACGCGAAGGCCAGGGGCGCGCAGGTCGTCAACCATTCGGGCGGCGAATTCAGCAAGACGCTGTTCTACCCGGCCGTCGTGTATCCAGTGTCCGAAGGGATGAAGCTGTATCGCGAGGAACAGTTCGGGCCGATCATTCCGGTCGCGCCGTTCGACGACGTGGAAACCGCGCTCGACTACGTGACGACGTCGGAGCACGGCCAGCAGGTCAGCATCTTCGGTTCCGATCCGGCGCAGATCGGCGCGCTCGTCGATCCGCTCGTGAACCAGGTGTGCCGCGTGAACATCAACTGCCAATGCCAGCGCGGGCCGGACGTGTTCCCGTTCGCGGGGCGCAAGGATTCGGCGGAAGGCACGCTGTCGGTGACCGACGCGCTGCGCGCGTTCTCGATCCGCTCGATGGTCGCGGCGAAGCAGACCGACGGCAGCAAGCAACTGCTCGATTCGATCGTGTCGGATCACTACTCGAAGTTCGTCAACACCGGCTTCATTTTCTGAAGCGCCGAAGCCGATCCGCCGCGTGTTCGCGCGGCGGATCGTTCGTCTGGTTGCACGCGTGCGGGCTGTCCGCTCACACGTTTCACACGTTTCAAACGTTCGACGCCAGCAACCGGATCCCCGCCACGCCGAACACCACGGCGAGACACGCTTCCATCGCGCGGCGGCCGCGCACGTACAGCCGGCGTGCGCCGTCCGTCGAGAACACCAGCGCATAGCCGCCGAACACCAGGCATCCGATCGCGATGCAGCCCGGCACGACCGCGCCGTGCGACGCGCCCGCGCCGTTCGACGACAACGCGACGATCGACACCCACACCAGGATCGCTTTCGGATTCGTCAGATGCAGCATCGCGCCGCGCACGTAGAAGCGCGACAGCTTCCGGTCTGCCGTCGCCTTCGGCGTGGCCGCCGCCTTGGCCGACCACGCGGTGCGACCCGACTTGAACGCGAGCCACAGCAGGTACACGCCGCCGAACAGCTTGATCGCGACCAGCAGCTGCGACCATGCGAGCAGCGCGGCCGACACGCCCAGCGCGGCCACCGTCGCCCAGAACATCGAGCCCGAGATGACGCCGAGCGCGAACGCGAGCGCCGCCTTGCGGCCGTGGTTCGCGGCGACCGACATGATCGCGAGATTGCTCGGGCCGGGGCTGGCCGTACCGACGAAATAGGCCGTGTAGGCCAGCAGCAGATTGGCCGAGAAGAAGGCGTGGACGCTCATGTCGAACCTCGCGGAGATGATGCGGTGATTGTTCGCAAACACGGCGCGGATGCCCATGGACAGTTCTCCGGTTATTCGCTGGGCCAGTTGGGCGGCGCGCGCGACACAGGTTGCGCACGCATCCGGCATGCGGCGAACGAGACGTCTCGGATATGAAACATCCGGCGCATGCGTCGCGAGCGTTCGTCGTGAAGCGGGTGACGCCGCGGCTCGCCGCGCGAGACCGTCCCGACCTCGGGCCGACGCCCGGAGCGGCACCGGCACACGCGCGACACGACGTTCCCCCGATTCGTCGACGAAACACACGGCCCGTTTCAGCCCGGCGTTACGTTACATCGATGAAGCATTTCATTCGTCCGGCCCCTGCCGCGCTGCCCCTCGCGATCGCGCACGGCGTATGGACGCCCTTCTCGATTTTTCGTGAAAGCCAGTATCGGCGGGACGCGATGACCGCTGCCGCACCCCGCGTCAACATTGCTCAACACTTCGATCGCGCGGCTGGTACGGAACCTGCATTCCCATCGGATGACAATCGCGCCGCCGATCGGCGCGGACATGAACCCGGATCGGGGCCTCCATCGGACACGCCCGAACGATCCACGCAAGTGATGAGGCTCTTCATGGATGCGCTGCCCAACTCATCCGATACGTCGTTCCAGATCTTTCTCGCGAAACTGCTCGAACAGCCGCAGCCCGAATGGACGGAAAAACAGCAGATGGAACTCGAGATGGCACGCACGCTGTCGACCCAGATGGTCAACTACGCGGAAGGCATGCGCGGCGGCAACGCGGATCTCGCGCGCTGCCTCGTGCTGTTGCGCTACGCGAAGGTCCTCGACTTCATGCTGACGTCGCTCGCCGCGCACCGCGACATTCATCCGCAGACGCTGCGCACGCTGTTCCGGCTCGCGAACCTGAAGGTCGACGACGCGTATCCGGTGTGAGCGGGCATCGGGCAGCCCGACGCCGCGCCTTCGCGGCTAGCGCGCCGCCCGCCCCGCCATCCACTTGCGGTAACGCCGCGTCTGGCACTGCGCGGCGAGTTGCTGCGACACCAGCGCGCGCAGCGGCGACACGCCCGGGTGCGTGCGCCGCCCGACACTCAACCGCGCGAGCTGGAACTTCACGACGGCCATGTTCGCCAGCGCACCCAGCGCCTTGTTCTTCCAGCGGATCGGCTGCAGCGCCGGCGCGCTGTCCTTGCCGGCCTGCCAGTCGCGCGGCAGGTTCGGCTCGATCGACAGCGCGGTCGCGATGCCGACCATCGCCACGCCGCTGGCGACCACCTGCTCGGCCACCGCGCGGCGCCGGATCCCGCCCGTGACCATCAGCGGCATGGCCGCGACGGCCGCGATGTCCCGCGCGAATTCGAGGAAATACGCTTCGCGGGCCAGCGTGCGCCCGTCGCGCGCCTCGCCCTGCATCGCCGGCACTTCGTAGCTGCCGCCCGACAACTCGACGAGGTCGACGCCGAGCGGATTCAGCAGCTCGACGACGCGCTTCGCATCGTCCGCGCTGAAGCCGCCGCGCTGGAAGTCGGCCGAATTCAGCTTGACCGACACGACGAACGCCGGCGACACCGTCGCGCGCACCTCGCGCACGATGTCGAGCAGCAGCCGCGCGCGATGCTCGATGCTGCCGCCCCACGCGTCCTGCCGGCGGTTCGTCAGCGGCGACAGGAACTGGCTCAGCAGATAGCCGTGCGCCGCGTGGATCTGCACGCCGGTGAAGCCGCTCTGCTCGGCGAGCTGCGCGGTGCGCACGAAGCGCCGCCGCACGTCGACGATGTCGGCTTCCGTCATCTCCTTCGGCACCGGGAACTGCTTCGACAGCGCGCCGAGCGCGAGCGGCACGGCCGACGGCGCGAGCGTCGTCTGGCCGAGCGCCGCCTGCATCTGGCGCCCCGGGTGGTTGATCTGCATCCACGCGTGCGCGCCGCCGGAGCGCGCGACCTGCGCCCAGCGCCGGAAGCGGTCGAGATGCGCATCGCTGTCGAGCACGACACCGTTCGGCCCCGTCATCGCGCGGCCGTCCACCATCACGTTGCCGGTCAGGATCAGGCCCGCCCGGCCGTCCGCCCACGCCTGGTACAGGCGCAGCAACGCGTCGGACGGCGCGTGGTCCGCATCGGCCATGTTCTCTTCCATCGCGGCCTTGGCGAGCCGGTTCGGGATCACCGCGCCATTGGGCAGCGTGAGGGGCGCAAACAGGTTCATGGTGGACATCCTCGATTGACGATGCCCAACCATAACTTTAAAGTCAGCTTCAAGGTCAAGCCCCCTCCGGAGCACAACGATGAAGATCGGCGAGCTGGCGCGAACCAGCGGCATCGCGGCGTCGCGCATCCGCTTCTACGAAGCGAGCGGCCTGCTCGAGCCGGCGCGCCGGCAGGCGAACGGTTATCGGGAATACGGGCCGGAAGCGCTGACGCGGCTCGCGATCATCGACCGCGCGCAGCGCGCGGGCTTCGCGCTCGACGAGATCCGCGCGGTGCTGCCGCCCGATCTCGGCGCGTGGCCGCGCGACGAACTGCTGCAGGCGTTGCGGCACAAGGTCGACGAAATCGCGCTGCTCGAACAGCGGCTCGCGCAGAACCGGCGCAACCTGCAGGCGCTGATCGACGAGATCGAGAACAAGCCCGCCGGCGAGGATTGCGCGGGCGCCGCGCAACGCATGCTCGACAAGCTGTGCAAGGAAGCGGCGGAGTCGGAATCGGCGCCGGCCGCTGTGCCGCGCCCGCGGCCGATCCGCAAGCGCGCGTGAGTCGGTCGCGCGCGCGATGTCCGTGACGTGCGGCGCGCGGTATGTGTGGCCCGCGCGCGGCCGGCATCGCGCACGGCCACATGGAAATGCTTACGTCGCAGGTAATCGACGCGCGCCGCCGGCGCTCCGATCATGGCTTCACCGATCGACGCCACGGAGCCTGCCATGACCGCCTACGCCATCGCCCACCTGCACGACGTTGAAATGTGCGACGACATCGTCGAATACCTCGAACGCATCGACGGCACGCTCGCGCCGTTCGACGGTCATTTCGTGATTCACGGCGCGCGGCCCGACGTGCGCGAAGGCGTGTGGCGCGGCGACCTGATCGCGATTGCGTTTCCCGATCTTGATACGGCGCGCACGTGGTACGAATCGGACGCGTACCGGCGGATCCAGCCGCTGCGCGCGCGGCATGCGAGCGGCCCGTTGATCCTGATCGACGGCGTGGACGAACGGCACAAGGCGACGGACATCCTGCGCTGACCGGCAATGCCGGCAACGCCCACGATGCCTACTTCGCGTTGCGCTCCATCGGCTCGCCAACGACGAAACCACCGCCCTGGTAGCGCTGCGCGGGATCGTCGTACTCGGCGGTCGGCGCCGTCACCGGGAACAGCCCGGCGAACTGCTCGGAGCTGTCCTGCGGCCGGTAGCCGAGGAAGCCGGCCTTCGTGTTGTCCCACCATTTCACCGGGTTGTCCGACACGCCGTAGACGATCGCGTGCCCGACGCGGTTCGTCAGCAGCGAGCAGCGCACGAGCTCGATGAAGTCGCGATAGCTGAGGAACGTCACCAGCATGCGCGGATTCTTCGGCGCCTCGAACGACGAGCCGATCCGCAGGCACACCGTCTCGATCCCGAAGCGGTCGAAGTAGTAGCGCGACAGCGACTCGCCGAAGCACTTCGTCACGCCATACAGGCTGTCCGGACGCTGCGGCGAATCGGCGTCGAGCACTTCCGTGACCGGATGAAAACCGATCGCATGGTTCGAGCTCGCGAACACGACGCGCTTCACGCCGTGCTTGCGCGCGGCTTCGTACAGGTTGTACGTGCCGGTGATGTTCGCATCGACGAGATCGTCGAACGGCGCGTCGACCGAAATGCCGCCGAGGTGGACGATCGCGTCGACGCCGTCGACGAGCGCCATCACCGCCGGCCGGTCCGCGAGATCGACGACCCGGATTTCTTCATGCGGGGCCGCGTCGTCCAGCGCGGCGATGTCGCTCACGCGCACGACGTCGGCCCAGTTCGCCAGCGCGCCGCGCACCTGACGGCCAAGGTTGCCGGCCGCGCCGGTCAGCAGCAGGCGCCCGAACGGCTTGCGTGCGCCGGTGGATGTGGCGTTCATCGAATCTCCTTGAATCTGTTCTGAAGTGTCCTGGACGTCGCCCGAAACCGGGCTGAACCGGAAAACGTTTTCCAACTATACGCGGGACGAAAGCCGACCGTCAATGGTCGAATCCGCTCGCAGCCATCCGCACTTTCCCGATACCGGTCGGCGGCCGGACGCCGGCTTTTTCTGCCACAATCCGGTGCAATCGAACGAAAACGTTACCCTTCCGATGAAAAAAGTTTCCCCGACGATCCGCGACGTGGCGGCGGAAGCCGGTGTGTCGGTCGCGACGGTATCCAAGTACGTGAACGGCACGCAGCGCTTTTCGCCGACCGTCGAAGCGCGGCTCAAGGAAGCGATCGAGCGGCTCGGCTACCGTTCGAACCCGCTCGCGCGCTCGATGATCACCGGGCGCACGCGCACCATCGGCCTCGTGATCCTCGACATCAGCAACCCGCACTTCACGAACGTCGTCAAGGGCGCGAACCGCGTCGCGCTCCAGCACGACTACACGCTGCTGCTCGTCGATACCGAAGAGAACCAGGCGCGCGAACGCTCGCTGATCGAGGCGCTCGCGCAACGCGTCGACGGGCTGATCGTCAGCACGCGGATGCCCGACGACCAGGCCGGCTGGATGCTCGACCTGCACAAGCCGCTCGTGCTGCTGCGTCGCAGCCCCGGCCTGCCGATCCCGAGCGTCGGCATCGACAACCGGCTCGCCACCTACATGCTCGCGCGTCACCTGCTCAATCTCGGCCATACGCGCATCGCGTACCTCGGTTTCGGCACCGCGCGCGTGAACGACGAACGGATCCAGGGCGCGCGCGACTGTCTCGCCGAAGCGGGGCTCACGCTCGACGTGCACGACGCGCATGCGCCGACCGCCGAAGCCGGCGAGCGCGCATGCTCGCGCGTGATGCTCGGGCCGCACCGCCCGCAGGCCGTGATCTGCTACAACGACCTGATCGCGCTCGGCTTCATGAAGGAAGCCGCGTCGCTCGGGTTCCGGCTGCCGCAGGACGTGTCCGTCGCCGGCGTCGACAACGTGCCGTACGGCGCATACGCGGCGCCCGCGTTGACCACCATCGACATCCAGAGCGAGAACATGGGCGAACTCGCGATGCAGAAGCTGATCGACGCGCTCGCCGGGCGCACCGACGCGAGCTATTCGACGTTCGAGCCGCGGCTGATCATGCGTGCGTCGACGGCCGCGGCCGGTTGAAGCGCGCGGTCGCGTCCGCCGCCTGCCGCCTCTTCGTCGTCACGCCGCCTCCGTCCATCGCACATGAAAACGCGCCGCCTCCGGGGCGGCGCGTTCGTTTTCCGGCACGCGATCAAGCGTCGAGCTTCGCGGGCTTCATCTTCGGTGTGAGCATGTGCATGACCGCCAGCGCGAGCAGATAGGCCAGCGCGCCGATCGCGAACAGCACCCAGTAATGGCCCGTGCGTTGCAGCACCTGGCCGATCACTTCCGAGAACAGCACGCCGCCGATCGAACCGGCCATCCCGCCGATGCCGACCACCGACGCGACCGCGCGGCGCGGGAACAGGTCGGACGCCGTCGTGAACAGGTTCGCCGACCAGCCCTGGTGCGCGGCCGCCGCCAAGCCGACGATCAGCACCGCGATCCACAGGCTCTGCACCTGCGACACGAACGCGATCGGCAGCACGCAGCAGGCGCAGATCAGCATCGCCGTCTTGCGCGCGCCGTTCACGCTCCAGCCCGCGCGCAACAGCATCGACGACAGCCAGCCGCCGCCGATGCTGCCGACCGTCGTCAGCGCATAGATGCACACGAGCGGCAGGCCGATATGCTGCATGTCCATCCCGCGCGACTCGTTGAGCCACTTCGGCAGCCAGAACAGGTAGAACCACCACACCGGGTCGGTCAGGAACTTGCCGATCAGGAACGCCCACGTTTCGCGCTTGCGGATCAGTTCGCCCCAGCGCGGCGCACCGGCATCCGCGTTCGCCGCGTCGAGCGCTTCGGCTTCGTCGCGCGGCTCGTCGTATTCGGCGGCGAGCGCGCGCGTGTCGGCCGTGCGATACATCACCAGCCAGACCGCGAGCCACACGATGCCGATCGCGCCGACGATCACGAATGCAGCGCGCCATCCGTAGGCCACCGCGATCGCCGGGATGATCGCCGGCGCGAACACCGCGCCGATGTTCGCGCCCGAGTTGAAGATGCCGGTGGCGAGCGCGCGCTCGCGACGCGGAAACCATTCGGCCGTCGTCTTGATCGCGGCCGGGAAGTTGCCGCCCTCGCCGATCCCGAGCAGCGCGCGCACGGCCGCGAAGCCCATCACGGAGCCGACCGCCGCGTGCAGCATCGCCGCGATGCTCCACACCAGCATCGCGACCGCATACGAGATGCGCGTGCCGAGCCAGTCGACGATGCGCCCGAAGCCGAGCAGGCCGATCGCGTAGAACGCGGAAAACGCCATCACGATGCGGCCGTACTGCACCTGGCTCCAGCCGATGTCGTGCTGGAGCATCGGCGCGAGCAGGCCGAGGATCTGTCGATCCATGTAGTTGATGACGGTCGCGAAGAACAGCAGCGCACAGACGGTCCAGCGGTAGCGGCTGGCGGCCGCGCGCACCGCGCCGACGACGGCAGATTGCATGAGTGTCTCCGATGCGCGGCCGCGCCCGTCGCGCCGCTGGATGGTGTCTGTCCGTGACCGGCGACGGGCGCCGGGGCGGACGGCGGCCCGCCTTTTGCGTGGCCCGGCTGCTCGTCCGTCGAGTTCTGGAAAACGTTTTTCAAAGAATAGGGCTTGGCCCGGTGCCGTGTCAGTCGGGGATTTCGATGAGTCATCTCAAATCCGGCCGCGCAAAAAGAGATGACTGTTCCGCAGAGTGGCATTAACCGTTTTTTCGGGACACAACCTGAGATTGGATGTCCTCCTACGCTCAGATGATCGCTTCCCTTCGCCACGAACCATGACCACGCAAGTTCCACACGCCGGGATCAGAACGCAGATCAATTCGAATAAATTCCAGTCGTCGCCTCGCCAATCGAGGCATGCTTACGTGCAATGCAAGAGTTCGACGAGCGACGCATCATGTGCGTGGTCAATGGAATGGCAAGGGCAAGGGCAAGGGCAAGGGCAAGGGCAAAGGCAAAGGCAAAGGCAAAGGCAAAGGCAAAGGCAAAGGCAAAGGCAAAGGCAAAGGCAAAGGCAAAGGCAAAGCAGATTAACGGCAACCTCCGCCCCGACCTGGAAACACACGCACCGAACAATTGCGATTCGTAAATCTCAAAGGCTCCGCCTTACAACGCAGATGCTCACGCATCGCATGCGAGCTATTTAGCGCAATTCGGTGGCTCTGTGCAGGGAACAACTGATGCTCCATCACGAAGTACATCTTTACAAAAAGATCATCCAATCAAGTACACCCGCATAAAGCCAAGCTCTAAAAATTCCACAGCAAAAAAAGACCATCGCCATGCTCAAGATTTTTTTCGCCAGCCTTCAAATTCTCATCGGCTTCTATTGGGCTGGCGACATGGCGCGCCAGAACCCAAAGATCAATGATTTCGTAGCATATCTTGAAGATGGTTACGGAAGCTTTAATGATCGACTGAGGGACATCAAGGTAATCGAAGGATTAAATTCCCTGAAGAAATTCTATCGATATATATCAATAGTATCGATTGCCGCATTTTTTATTATTCCAAAAATTGCCGGACCAAATCGCTTCCTAGCTGGCTACCTATCGAGCATCGGGATGGTAAGCCTTTTCGGGTGGTTTTCAATAAAATGGTGCATGGATCACAAAAATGCAATCACGGGAATGAGACCTCAGGTGGGACTCATGATTTTTGGCCCGGTGATTCTTGGGGTTTTCGATGTAATCCTCGGAACTTCATTCATGGCAACGCTTTCCCAACCACTCTATAAAATCGCCACGCTCGTCGGAATCAACGTTCCGCACCTAACCAACCCTGTTGTGATTGGCGGATGCCTTTCTCTTGTCTTCGCGATATTCTTTCTCATCTATTACATGCTGACGTGGTTGGTTGCCGCACCGGCTGCATTTCTCTCCGCTGCACTGGTCTTGCTGCCTGTAGCCGCAGCAAGATTGATTCACACGGTCGCACCACGAAAGGCCTTTGTCGGTCTGACCTTTATACTTTTCGCGACTGCAAGCTTTGGCCTGCTCTGGCTCTAGGGGTAGAAACGGATGCAGCACGTGTGGCACCTTCATGGAGACGCTTCGCGATGACTCCCGCTCATCTGATTCCGAGCCCGCTGGGCGACATCGCCATCCGTATCGAGGACGATGCCCTGACGGGCCTCTTCTTCGTCGGCCAGAAATACTATCCGTCGCTGGCAATCGCACCGGATGCGGATGCACGCAACGCGTCGCCGCTCGCGCGCAAGGTTGCCGACGAAGTCGCGGAATATTTCACCGGCACGCGCGAAACCTTCTCGGTGCCGATTCATCTGCGCGGCACCGCGTTTCAGCGCAGCGTGTGGAAGGAATTGCTCGCGATTCCGTTCGGCGAACTCGTGTCGTACGGCGACATCACCGAACGCGTCGGGCTGCCGATGAGTGCCGCGCGCGCCGTCGGCGGCGCGGTCGGCCGCAATCCCGTGTCGATCATGGTGCCGTGCCATCGCGTGATCGGCGCTTCCGGCAGCCTGACCGGGTATGCAGGCGGCATCGAACGGAAGCGCGCGTTGCTGTCGCTCGAAGGCGCCGGGTTCGCGCGCGGCGAACGCCATCCGAGGCAGCAGACGTTCGCGTTCTGACATCGCGCGTACACCGTTCGACGCGTGTCGTGCGGTCTAGTCGTCGCCGCGCTTGCGCATCGCATGCGTGACCCGCGCGTTCGCCTCGAACTTCGCGCGATGCGTCGAGAAGAACGTCCGCACGTTGCGGACGTTCGATGCGCCGGTGAACAGCCGCCGCGCGAACGCGTCGTATTCGGCGACGTCGGCCAGATCGGCCACCACCACGAAATCCGGCCCCGGCGACACGCGATAGCACTGCGTAACCGCCGGCTCCGCGCACACGTAAGCCTCGAACGCGTCGTAGTCTTCCGCCGTCTGCCGGTCGAGGCTGATCTCGATCAAGGCCGTGACGGCCGTGCCGATCGCGACCGGGTCGAGCACCGCAACCTGGCGACGGATCACGCCCGCTTCCGTCAGCCGCCGCACGCGGCGCATGCACGTCGGCGGCGACGACAGCGCGCGCTCGGCGAGTTGCAGGTTCGACACCGATGCGTCGTCCTGCAGGATCGCGAGAATGCGTAGGTCGAGATCGTCGAGCGTGATGCCGGCCATCGGCGGCTCCTTCCGGTCAAGGTTGTGAAATTTAATTTCAACACGATATCAGATCCATTGTCTGTTTCATTTTCTGTCGTATTTTGAAATTTAATTCCACTCAACCACTTCTACCATTGCTGTCACGGGTCCAGACAGGACATTTACGGAGCGCGATATGTGTGGAATTGTCGGGGCGGTTGCCCAGCGGGACATCCTGCCGAACCTCGTCGACGGGCTGAAGCGGCTCGAATACCGCGGCTACGACTCGTGCGGCGTCGTGGTCTATCGCGACCGTGCGCTGGCGCGCGCGCGCAGCGTCGACCGCGTCGCCAACCTGCAGCGCGAGATCGCCGCGCACGCGCTGTCCGGCTACACCGGCATCGCGCATACGCGCTGGGCAACGCATGGCGCGCCCGTCACGCTCAACGCGCACCCGCACTTCTCGCCGAGCGACGACAACGCGCGCATCGCGCTGTCGCACAACGGGATCATCGAGAACTGCGATCAACTGCGCGCGCAATTGCAGGCGCACGGTTACGTGTTCGCGAGCCAGACCGACAGCGAAGCGATCGCGCATCTGATCGACCACCTGTATGACGGCGACCTGTTCGACGCGGTGCGCCGCGCGGTCGCGCGGCTGCGCGGCAGCTATGCGATCGCGGTGATGTGCCGCGACGAACCGCACCGGATCGTCGGCGCGCGCGACGGGATGCCGCTCGTCGTCGGTGTCGGCGATGGCGAGAATTTCCTGGCGTCGGATGCGATCGCGTTGTCGGGCATCACCGATCGCATCGCCTACCTCGAGAATGGCGACGTCGCCGATATTCAGCTGCATCGCTACTGGATCGTCGATGCGGCCGGACAGCGCGTCGAGCGCGCGGTGCAGCGCGTGGCCGCGCACAGCGGCGCGGCGGACCTCGGCGCGTATCGCTACTACATGCAGAAGGAAATCTTCGAGCAGCCGCAGGCGGTGGCCGATACGTTGCTCGATGTCGGATCGATCATGCCCGAGCTGTTCGGCGACGGCGCGTGGCGCGTGTTCAACGACGTCGATTCGGTGTTGCTGCTCGCGTGCGGCGGCAGCTATCACGCGGCGCTGACCGCGAAATACTGGATCGAGAGCATCGCGAAGCTGCCGGCGAGCGTCGAGATCGCGAGCGAGTTTCGCTATCGCGACAGCGTCCCGAATCCGCGCACGCTGGTCGTCGCGGTGTCGCAGAGCGGCGAGACGGCCGACGTGCTCGGCGCCGTGCATGTCGCGAAGCAGCGCGGGATGATGCATACGCTCGCGATCTGCAACGTCGCGACGAGCGCGCTGATGCGCGAATGCGCGCTGCAGTTCGTCACGCGTGCGGGAATCGAGATCGGCGTGGCTTCGACGAAGGCTTTCACGACGCAGCTCGTGGCGCTGTTCTTGCTGACTTTGTCACTGGCGCAGGTGCGCGGGCGGTTGAGCGATGACGACGAGAAGGCGCATCTGCGTGCGCTGCGGCATCTGCCCGATGCGATGTCGAAGGTGCTCGCGCTGGAGCCGCAGATCATGGGCTGGTCGGAGCTGCTCGCGCGACGCGACAACATGCTGTTTCTCGGACGCGGGATGCATTATCCGATCGCGCTCGAAGGCGCGCTGAAGATGAAGGAGATTTCGTATATCCACGCGGAGGCTTATCCCGCCGGAGAGTTGAAGCATGGGCCGCTGGCGTTGGTCAGTAATGAAATGCCGGTGATTGCGGTGGCGCCGAATGACGTGCTGCTCGAAAAGCTCCGGTCGAACATGCACGAGGTCAGTGCGCGGAACGGCAGGCTTTTCGTGTTCGCCGATGTGGACTGCGGGTTGGTGCCGAGTGAAGGGATCGAGGTGATTCGGCTCAACGAGTACTACGGGCCGCTTTCGCCGATTCTGCATACGGTGCCGATGCAGTTGCTGGCTTATCACGCTGCGTTGGCAAGGGGAACGGATATCGATAAGCCGAGGAATCTTGCTAAATCGGTGACGGTGGAGTGAGGGGGTTCACCGGGAGGTATCCGGTGCTGATTTCGAATAGTCTCGTTTACGGAATCTTGAGATGTTCCGTTTACGGCCTCCCCTGACCGACCGGACACCGTTACTGGCAAGGCGTAAAGGAAAGTGTTCAGCAACGCCACCGAGGAACGAATGAAGTTCTGTTTGGTTTGCAAACAGTACCCCGACTGAGCACGGACACTCCTTGCTGGCCGAGGCGTAGCTTGTTGGCGAGCAGTTCTACCGCCTTTCCCGCTCCACACGCTCGCCCGCATGGCATCGCCTAACCGCCGAGGTTGCCCGCGCCCAAATATTTGAATATGACATCTGCTTTCAATGCGGCTGTGGACGAGAGGGGTTCCATGTAACAGCCAAAGCCGACATAAGGTAGGCCACCGTCTATCGAACCGTGTAGGCGGCGCGTTTGAGTCATGTTTCGGGTTACGATAGCTTTCAGTAAATAAATCACACGCCACCCGTCCATGTTGACTGAGAGCACCGGAATTCAGCCTCCGAACACCGCGCAAGGGTTCGAGGATTTTTGCCACAATGTCTACGGCACAATATTCAATGACCCCACGGCAACCAAGAATGGGCGTTCTGGGCAAAAGCAATATGGAGTGGACGTTTTTGTAAGAGATGGTGAGCGTCGCTTTGGGATTCAATGCAAACAGAAATCATTTGCGAAGCTGACCCAAGCAATCATCGACGAGGAAGTGGCTGCCGCCGACAGGGGCCTCGTTGAGAAACGTCTCCCTGCTATAAGCGAACTCATCATCGCGACGACCGCCGCGAACGATGCAAAGCTGATTGCGTACGCCGCCAAACTTACGGACGAACGTAAGCAAGAAGGTAAATTCGCAGTCAATCTAGCGTTCTGGGATACGCTCCAGGTACTCGTCAAGAGCAATCCATCTCTGCAATGGCAGTACGCCCCGCACATGGCCGGCGGCGCCTTTTTCGAGTTCTCCCGCAAGCAGGACGAAATATCGCGGAAGCTAGATGACCACCGGGAAGCGCTCCAGGTTGTGGCGGCAGCCACAACCTCCGCCGCCTCAAATGGACGGGTATCAACCAATTCGATTCCAGATGCGCGCCTCGATTCGCTTGATAAGCTCGTAGACAGCCAGCTCGACGGCGTCAAGAAGATGCTAATGGAGGGGCGTTTTGCTGCTGCGCTAGAGTCACTTACATCTCTTGGGCAGAACCTTGGTGCCTTCGATATATACCAGCGGTCCCGGTGGTTTGCCCAACGTGCTCATTGCTATTGGCAGCAAGAATCCCTTGAGTTTGCCGCCAAGGATTTTGATAGTGCCTATGGCCTAACTCCTGCCGATGACAAGACCGCGAGCAACCACATTCGAGGTGCTCTGCTGCGTCAACAGTATGACCGTGCCCTGGAGTTGGCCAGTAAGCACGCCTCGTCTTTCCCGCCTCGGCCAACGTTTTTAGCGTCTGGGCCGAAGCGGCGGAACGCTGTGGCAAACGCCCAGTCTGGGAGCACGACGTTCCGCCTGAATTCCGCGACGATGCGGACGTCCTGCATGTCTTCGGTTGGCAAGCACTTCTCGCCGGCGAACTATCTGCAGCTGCGGAATTTTCAAAGAAAATCACTAACAACGGTACGCCAACGTTTGAACAAGCTGGTCTGCGCCTGCTTGCATTGGTAAACATGGCAACAGCCAATGGCGTCTTTGCTGGCGCTGGGATTGTTTCCGAGCAAATACTGCATGAACTGGCCGAGACCTTGCAGTTGTTCGAACCCGTCGACAAGCATATCTGGAATCGTCAGGGTGGACTATCGACAGCAATGACTATCGCCTGCGTTGGGTACGCATACCTTATGACAGGCAAGCCGGAAGACGCGAAGGACTTTCTACTGAAAGGTGTGCAACGCTTTCCCGCTGAAGGCCAACTCGCGCGCATCTGTCTGGAGGCCATAGTCAAAGCCGACGGCAATATCACCGCTGGCTATAAGTTCGGCTGCGAACATGTCGAGGTCCTCGACGAACAGGGACAAATGATGGTCGCTGAAATGGCGGCCGAGATTGGCGACCTCACGACGTTGACGCGTATCAATACGATTCTTCGTGAGCGCAATCCAAATGACCGGGAACGCGACGAAGAACTGCGGGCATTCGAATGGCTTGCTCTCGCAGCCAGCGGAAGCGACGAGCAGCTTGACGCAGTTTTATCGTTCGATGCTTTTAGCAGCATGACATCGAAGGTAGCGAAAATCATCGTCGCAAATATTGCATTTCGACGGAAGGCAACTTGGGCAATCGACGCAGTGCGGTCACTCGAAAAAGCCTTGCATGACGAAAGTTCGACGCGCGAAGTCATCATGGTATCCCGCGCCTGTGTGGCAGTAGGCCTCTATAGTGAAGCTGCCAAGCGGCTCGGCAAGATACTCCCTCGAGGCATCGTAAGCGAGCCTCACAAACTATTGTTCGAAGCGTTGGTCAAAGGTGGCTTTCGGCGGAAGGCGCTGCGAATGCTTGAGGAGTTCCCCCCAACCGCTATCGATGATGCCGATATTCGCGCACTAGCGCTGGAGCTGGCAGAAGGCGCCAACGATTGGACGGAACTATCGCGGCTCAGTGACCTTCAATTGAAGGCGCACCCCGGACGTGCTGAGGCCTGGACTTTCCGGGCCGCAGTACTGCTACGCCAGCGCCAACCCCAAGCGGTACAGCGCCTCATCCGAGAGCAAATTCCGTTGGACCTACAGGGCTCAACGAAGAGCCGCGCGCAATTAGCCAGATTTGAAATCGAGTTCGGCAATGCGGAACGAGGCTTCAAGCGCCTATATCAAGTATTTCGCTGTTCACTTGCCGACGTGGACGTGGCAAGCATCTATCTTGGCAACGTGCTTACCATGCAGCCGGAACGGCGCCCGACCAAACCTCTCCGCATTGGTCCCGCCACAGCAGTCACGCTATCAGTCGGCAATACAACGCGTCAGCTCATCATCGACCCATCCGACCTGACTGATTTACCCAAGGCGGCTCATTTCATATCGGTTTCGGACCCGACCTACGCCGCACTCGAAGGCAAAATGTTGGGCGACGTAATTCAACTCGCGGATGGACTAGGTATCGCCCACGACTATACAGTTGTCGACATCAATTCCGGGTATATGGCCCTCGCGGCGCACGCCGAGAAACTTGTTCGCGAGTCGGTCATCCCCGGCGGACCAATAACGTCCATCGAAATGCAGACGCGCGAGGACGGTCAACTCGACCTTAGCCTAATGCAATCGATGCTTCGAGCACGCACCGAGCGAACAAAGCTAGCGCTCGACGGATACGCCCAAGGCCAGGTCACCATCGGAGTCGTCGCCAAGCTCCTCGGTGTTTCCTCTCTCGTCATGGTTGCTGACTGGCCTGCAGAGCCCGGACCAAAGCTCTACGCCTGTAGCGGAACCTTCGAGGACCAGGCTGCTTCTGAGGGATTACTCAAGTCATGGGAGGGACCGCTCGTCGTGGATTTGACTGCCATAAACGAACTGGTCGTAAATGGCATGGAGTCAGCGCTCTCGCTAGTTAAGCCGGTGTACATATCGACCTCCTCGGTAGAAGTGCTTGATAGGCTCATCGAGCTCGCGGCCACCGATAGAGCGGTAGGCCATATGACCGAGACGAACGGGCAGATTGCGATGGTTCACTATGGGGAGGGTTATCACGAAGGGCGTAGAGCCTATCTCGAGAGGCTCCGCAAGTGCGTCGACGAGTATTGCGAAATCGCTCCGTCCTGGGGAGCCGAGGAGTTGCCTGAAGACCTTCCCCGCTTCGCGGAGGCGCTGGATAGCGAGTCTTACGACACGCTACTTCTCTGCCTGGAAAAGCATGCACTGCTGTTGACGCTCGATGGTCGTCTGCGCGAGCTTGGCAAAGTCGTGGCCAACATTCGCGGAGTATGGCCGCAACTGTTTTGCAGCGTCGCAACTCAGCGTGGACACTGTGCTCGGGAGTCGTATCATCGGTTCGTAATGTCAGGAATCGCTAGACGAAGGACGCATACAGCAATCACGGCTGGCGACGTGGTATGGACTGCCCATGCCCCATTTGGACCCACGAATGGCACATTCGGCATGCTTCTGCGCTACATTTCAGAACGCTCCGTTGAGGCTGTGAGTACTGCTCGCGTCATTGCCGATGCAGCAATATATATCCTCGCTCATGGGGCAACCGCGCAAGCCCTATTTCAGTTCATCGAAACGGCATTCGCCCCCTTGTTTGCAAGGGATGATGTAGACGCGGATTCTCTTGAGAAACTGCTGGTGATTCGCCTAGTCGAGGCCGTCCAAACGCTGTTTAATTCCGATACTCCTAACATCTACCTTCAGTCCGTACTAGCTTCACAAAGCGAGCGGCTGCAAGGCTTCATTGAGGAAACAGTCCGAAAGGCTCGCGTGCTAGCGACCGAGACTCCGGTAGGCGCACTGTACGACAAATCGGTCCCGGTCATGGCGATGTATGTCACGAGGTATCCGTGTTACATCGCCGCACGGTCAGCACAGAGTTCCACGACATGAGCCATGAAGTGACGTACTTCTATGCAGCTGTCGGTGAGCCAAGCCCCCGGAGCCATCCTCGACAGCGACATAGTCGTCCCATCGCCCAGCGAATATCGCCACTCAGATTTTAGTGTTACTCAGCCTCAGCGCGTTCGAGATGACAGA
This sequence comes from Burkholderia sp. RF2-non_BP3, assembly GCF_001522185.1. Classification (NCBI taxonomy): domain Bacteria; kingdom Pseudomonadati; phylum Pseudomonadota; class Betaproteobacteria; order Burkholderiales; family Burkholderiaceae; genus Burkholderia; species Burkholderia sp. RF2-non_BP3. Next base: position 171,295 of record NZ_LOSU01000063.1, read on the forward strand.
CGCGGGACTCAAACTCATTGCAAGCGCCGCTATCATGGGCGAGAGCAGCAAACCGGTGAACGGATAGGCCTGATGCTCGAAGCCGAGTCGTCCGCGCGCGTCGCATGCGCAGGCGAGCAGCACGGCGTCCAGCCGCTCCGGTCGGCGCAACGCCCCCATGCGGGACAGCAGCCTGACAATGGTGGCCGCCTGCAGGCGGGCGACGCCATGCACGAGCGTGTGCTCCTGGCAGACGGTGAGCGCCAGGTCTCGGCACGCGGCCGGCACGCGCCAGCGCGCGCAAATGGCTTTCACCAGCGGTACGCAGAGTCGTTCATGGTCGTGGTGCTTCGGCCAGTGCGCCGCCGGCGTCACGCCCTTGCCGAGGTCGTGCGCGAGCGCCGCGAAACGGACCTCGAGCGTCGCGTCAGCTGCTGCGGCCGCATCCAGCACCGCTACGGACACCCCGCATCCGATCGACATCACCTCCCCGCCCAAGAAAATCGCTACTTCGACAAACTCAGCTTCTTCGACAGCACGACCCCGCTCGACGGGCTCACCAGCGAGATGGATTGGAGATCCATGTGCAACCTGGAGATCCGGGTCGTAATGTCCGTCGGCTCCTCGATGCTCGGATCGGCATGCTCGGTCTGTTCGGTGAGGTAAGGCCTAACCAGGCGCCCCGACAAAACGAGCGCGAAGTCGCCATGCGCCTGGGCGTACACGGCAGGCGAAATCCGCATGCGGCTGCGAACCGTGCTCTTTTTCCCTTGCCCGGACTCGAGCTCGATGATGTCGACCTGCTGGATATATCCTTTTGCCTTCGCTTCGGGTGCGATCACGAGCCCTCGCCCTCGTGGCCCCGTCGTGACCTTTCTGAGCAGGATGCGCGTCCGGTCGTCGCGCTCCGCGTCGAACAGGTCGACGTCCAGCGTCAACAGGTGCCGCTGCGACTGATACCTCAGCCCATACCGCACCGGCACCACGAATGTCACGTCACGATCGAGATTGATGGGCGTCAGGTCGGGATTCGGGCCGTGCCGGTCGGTCGCGTTGGAGACGAGGCCGCGAACCCGTGCAGTCAAGGAAGGTGCGGCGGCGCTGAAATGCTGCTTCTTCAGCGCATCCCGGATGGCAACCGGATCGTCGCCGACAATCGGCCGTACGCGCGACGTGTCTTGACCGACAGCGGGCGCGTTGCGCGTCGAGCCGTCGACAGACGCCGCCTGTGCATGCGCCGCCACTGGCGCCAGCATCACCGCCAAGGCAACGGCCCACGCGAATTTCGAGCGACCCAACTTGGATTTCCTGTGCGGCACGACGAACTCCTGATTTTCTGGCAGATCGGTCAACGACGAGCACTATAGGGCGGAATGACCGGCAACGCATCCACGGTGTGAAATGACCCATGGTGCGGTCGCCGATCGGGAGCCGGCACCCTCATCCCCGACCATCCTCCCGCCGATATTCCGCCGGCGCCTTCCCCACCAGCTTCCGAAAATCGCGCGTGAAATGCGCCTGGTCGAAATACCCCAACGAATGAGCCAGTTCCGCGAGATCGACCGGCTCGCCGCCGGCGAGCTTGTCCGCGGCCTCATGCAGGCGATAACGGCAGATCACCCACTTCGGCGTCACGCCCACATGGTTGGAAAAGAGCTGCTGCAGCGTGCGCTCGCTCAACCCTGCGCGCTCGGCCAGATCGCGCACCTGCGTGAGCCCGAGGTCCTGCTGCAGCATCTGCAAGATGCCATGAATGCGCTCGACCTGCGGATCGGCCGGCGGCAGCACCCGCAACAGCAACGCCTCCGCGGCAGCCACCATCCCGGCATCATCCTCGGCACCGAGCACGGCGTCCTCGGCTTCCGCATCGCCGCAATCGAGCAGCGTCGACACCGGCAGCACCTTGTCGGTCGACAAATGCACCGGCTTGCCGAAGAACGCCCGGAACGCCCCCGGCCGAAACCGCAAGCCGATCACCCTGCCGGCGCCGGCCAGCGTCGTCTCGAACGCCCCCGACACCACACCGAAGATCCCCGTCCGGCGTCGATCGAACACCAGATTCACGCACGGATACGGCAGCGTGCGCTGCACGTACGGCGGCTGGTCGCGCAGATCCCATTCGACGATCCAGTGATGATCCAGCACCCCGGCCAGTTCGGCACAGGGGTAATAGCGATTCAGGCGGAAGCGCTGATTGAAGGCTTTCGGGCCGACGACGCCTTTGGGCGTCTCGGTCACGTTACGCAAGTCGGCCATGGTGACGAACCGTTGAGATGACCGCATGATGATGCACCGCCGCAGCGGATTTTTCCAAGACGAAGCCGCGCGGCCGTCCTACATTTCCATATTTGTCCCGAACGCATACCGGAGCCCGCGATGCCGCAAGACCGTCACCTGACCCTGTACCACTCCCCGCGCAGCCGATCGGCCGGCGCGCGGATGCTGCTCGAGGAACTGAGCGCCGACTACGAACTGCACGCGTTCGACCTCTCCGCGGGCAAACATCACGACGCCGAATACCTCCGTCTCAACCCGATGGGCAAGGTGCCCGCGCTGCGTCACGGCGACGTGATCGTGACCGAGCAGCCCGCCGTCTACATGTACGCGGCGGAACTGTATCCGGAAGCTGGCCTGTCGCCGGCGCCCGGCGATTCACTGCGCGGCCCGTACCTGCGCTGGATGACGTTCTATGGCTCGTGCTTCGAGCCGGCCATCGTCGACCGCTCGATGAATCGTCCGCCCGCGGCCTATTCGACGTCGCCGTACGGCGACTTCGATGCCGTCATCAACGCGATCGATGCGCAACTGGCAACGGGGCCCTGGCTGCTGGGCGAGCGCTTCACGGCCGCAGATGTGCTGTGGGGCTCCGCACTGAACTGGACCACGATGTTCAAGCTCGTGCCCGAGACGCCGCGCATTCGCGCCTATATCGATCGCGTGCTGGCGCGCCCGGCCATCCAGCGCGCGCAGGCGGCAGACGCGGCACTCGCGGCGGAGCAGGACAAGGCCAAGGAGGCTGCGTCCGCCGCGAGGTAGTCCGGTGCGGAGGCGGACCTTGACGCAAGTTCCGCCCGGCGCCCCGTCAAAACATCGTATGCACCCCGACGCGCGCGACGGCCTGACTCGCCGAGCTCGACGCCCCGTTCGGATCGAGCACGCCGTTGATCTGCGCGTTCGCGCCGCTGTTCGCGCGTTGATAATCCGCGGACACGTAAACCATCGTCCGTTTCGACAACAGGTACTGAAACGCGACGCTGACCTGATGCGCATGGTTGTCGTTCACGGCTTCGTTGCCCTTCATGTACATGTACTTCGCGCCGAGAAAGACGTCCGGCCTGATGCGCCACACGCCGCCTGCTTCGGCCATCCACACGCCTGCGTCGTTGAACGAATTGCGTACGGTCGTCAGCAGCGCCTTCGCGGTGACCGCGCCGAAGTCGTAGTGCATCCCGACGCCCCAGTTGCGCACACTGGTCGACGGCGTACCCGGCGCCGGACCATACTTCTCGTTCGTATAGGCCGCACCGATACCGAACGCCCCGACTTCGTAGTTCAGCCCGGCGCTCACGGTATTGTCCGCGCCGACGGAACCGGCCACGCCGCCGAACGCATACATCACGCCTCCGGAAAACCCGGCAATCGTCGGCGAGCTGTATTTGACCGAATTCGCGACCGGCTTGCTGCCTGCCGTGCGGTCCCAGTCGAATGCGCCGGTCGGATTGCCCGGCAGCGCGAGACGCTGGAACGGGCCATTCCTGAATCCGTACAGCCCCGTGAGATCCATCGAGATCGCGTTCCCCTTCGCAAACAGGGAATCCACCATGAAGTCGTACTGATTTCCCAGCCTGATGCCGCCGAACCGGTCGCTCTCGATGCCCACGTATGCGTTGCGCCCGAAGATTCCGGTCCCGATGATGCTGCCGTTCGCCATCGAGAACTGGTTCACGAGCGCGAACGTCGCGTGATATCCGCCGCCGAGATCTTCCGTGCCGCGCAAGCCGAACAGGTTCGGCGTGAAGATGCCGTCGTCGAACTTGACGTTCTTTCCACCACCTTCGTTGCTGACATACGAGATGCCGCTGTCGATCAAACCGAACAGCGTCACGCTGCTCTGCGCGTGCGCACCCTGCGCGATGACAAGCATCGCGACTGCTCCAAACCTCAGTTTCATTGTGTCTCCGTCTTTTTTCTGTCAATGCGAACCGGCCGCCCGCTGTCTCGCGGGTCTCGCCCGATGCTTCGTGAAACAACGACTCCCCCGGCCCGGCTTCGCATACATCCGGGTCGGAAAAACTCGTATTTGATTAGCTTTACTGATTTAACAGAACGAATGAAATCCCGCTCATTCCCGATTTCATCCCGCGCAATGCGATTACCGCGCGTCCCGACTGCCGTTGGGCAATCCGACCTTCCGAATCAAGCGCCCCGACAAATCACCCAGGCCGCCGAATCGACCTCGACAGCCACGGCTTCCAGCCCGGCACCCGAACACGGGCCGTCGATGCACACGCCATCGTCGAACCTGAACAGCGCGCTGTGATGCGCACACATCAGCACCTGGGACCGGTAGCAGGAAACGTTGCCCGGCACGAAATCGAGCGGAACCGAGAAATGCGGGCAACGATTCACATACGCCCACACCTGCTCCCCACGTCGCACGACGATGACGGGACGCCCGATACGCGCTTCGTCGACGACCCGCGCCCCACCGTCCGGCACATCGGAGAAGCGGCAGAGTTGCGCGGCACCCATGACTCACGCTCTCCGCTCGGGATTGCCGAGGCTCCAATCCCACGGTCGAACCTCCACCCGCGAAAACAGCCCCTCCTTCACGTACGGATCGTTGCCGACGAACTGCATCACCGCATCGATGTCGTCCGCCTCGACGACGAGCAGCGTGCCGTTCATCGCATCGCCCTGCGGATCGAGCGTCGGGCCGCCGAGCCGAACATACACACCGTGCTGCGCGGCGGAGCGCAGGTACGTCCGATGCGTGGACCGCACGCGGTCGCGCACGTCGCGCATCCCGGGCTGGTCCGTCGCAAACACTGCAAAGAATCGCGCCATGTCGGTCAACTCCGGTCGAGCACGAAGTCGTACGTCGCTTCGCGATATGCGCCCGTCAAACCGACGCGGCGCGCGAGTTCATCGCCCGCCGCACGCGGACGATAGGCAACCATCAGCGACGGTTTCACGCCGAAGACGGCATCCGACTTCAGATACGCATCCTCCTCGTCGAACAGATGCGTGACGAGCTTGCGATAACCGGGCGCGTCGATCATGAAGTGCAGATGCGCGGGCCGCCACGGATGACGGCCGGTCGCGTCGAGCATCTTCCCGACCGGGCCGTCGGTCGGAATCGGGTAGCTGACCGGCAGGATCGTCGTGATCGCATAACGGCCTTCAGCGTCAGTCCGGTAGCGGCCGCGCAGATTGCCGTGCGGCTGCGCCTTGTCCTGCCCGGAATACATGCCGTTTTCCGCGGTCTGCCACACGTCGAGCACGGCGTCGCGCACCGGCGCGCCATCGGTGGCGAGCACGCGACCGTGCACGACGACGGGCGTGCCGGGCGTGAAGGCCATGTTCTCGCCATACGCGCGCTCGGGCATGCCTTCGATATAAAACGGGCCGAATACGGTCGTTTCCGTCGCGCCGGTGGCGAAGCGATGGTTGATCGCGTCGACCAGCATCGACACGCCCAGCGTGTCCGACAGCAGGATGAATTCCTGGCGCACGACGTCGTCGCACATCTGCCCGGTTTCGGTCAGGAAGCGAATTGCGGCCATCCACTCGGCCTCGGTCAGCTCCGTCTCGCGGACGAACGCATGCAGATGCCGCACGAGGCTCTGCATCAGCACGCGCAAGCGCGGGTTCGGCGTATCGTCGAAGCTGGCGACGACCTGCTCGGTCAGCCGCGTGTCGCCGTCGTCATGAAGATCGTTCGTCACGTTCGTCTCCTGTGATGCGGCCGGCCGCTCAATGCGGCTCGCGCCCTTCCCACGCATGCTGAAGCAATTCGCGAATCGGCGCACGTTCGATCGGCCGCGGATTCGCATACGGATTCCGGCAGGCGAGGTCGGCGGCTTCGTCGAGGCCCGCTTCCGGCATCCCGATATCGGCAAGCGCCGGCGACAGGCCCAGTTGCCGATTCAGCCGGAACAACAGCGGGCCGGCGTCGGCCGCCTCGGCGCCGCCCAGCGCACGCGCGACACGGCGCAGCGCGTCGGGCGCCGCGGCATGGTTGTAGTGCGCGGTATGCGGCAACATCGCGGCGTGCGTCTGCGCATGCGGCAGGTTGAAGGTGCCGCCGAGCGTATGACACAGCTTGTGGTGCAACGCCATGCCGACCGCGCCGAGGCACGTGCCGGCGAGCCATGCGCCATACAACGCGCGGCTGCGCATTTCGCGGTCGTCGGGTGTGCGAACGATCGCCGGCAGCGCCTCGCCGAGCGCACGAATCGACTCCTCGGCCATCAGGCTGATCACCGGGTTCGCATCTTCCGCGTAGAGCGCTTCGACCGCGTGCGCCATCGCATTGACGCCCGACGCCGCCGAAATCCCCGGCGGCAGCGACAGCGTCAGGGACGGGTCGTAGAGCACGGTTCGCGGCAGCACGCGCGCGTCGCGCCCGGTGCGCTTCAGCCGGCCTTCCGTGAGCCCGAAGATCGGCGTCATTTCCGAGCCCGCGTAGGTCGTCGGCACGGCGAGGATCGGCAGCGACGACTCGAGCGCGATCGCCTTGCCGAGCCCGATCGTCGAGCCGCCGCCGATCGCGATGCAGCAGTCGGCGCCCAGCTCGGCCGCCATCTCGCGCGCGGCACGCGCGACTTCGATCGGCACGTGCATCACGGCCTGCGCGCATACGCCGGCCGCGCGCGCACCGAGCACGCGCCTGACCCGTTCGGCGAGCGGCTGCTGTTCCGGCGTCGACAGAATCAGCGCCCGCTGCGCGCCGAGCGCGGACAGCTCGTCCGGCAGCCGTTCGAGCGCGCCCCATTCGAACACGACGCGCGACGGCGTTCCCTGATAGACGAAGCGCTCCATTTCAGCCTCAACGCTTGAAGTGCGGCGGCACCTTGCCGTCGACGTTGACCCACACCGAGCGCGCTTCCGTGTAGTCGTGCATCGCCTCGAAGCCCATCTCGCGGCCGTAGCCCGACTTGCCGATGCCGCCGAACGGGCTGCCCGGATTCACGCGCTTGTAGCAGTTGATCCAGCACATGCCCGCGTCGATCCGCGACGCCATCTTGTGCGCGCGGGACAGATCGTTGGTCCACAGGCCGCTGCCGAGCCCGTATTCGGTCGCGTTGGCAATCGACAGCGCTTCCTCGTCGCTGCCGAAGCGCAGCACGGTGACGAACGGGCCGAACACTTCCTCCTGCGCGACGCGATCGGCGGCGCTCTTCGCTTCGATGACGGTCGGGCGCACGTAGTAGCCGTCGGCGAGCGCGGCATCCTGCGGCGCGCTGCCGCCCGCAAGCACGCGGCCGCCCTGCTCGCGCGCGACATCGACGAACGACAGCACGCGATCGAGGTGCTGCTTCGACGTCAGCGGGCCCATTTCGGTGTCCGGGTCCAGCGGGTTGCCGACGCGGATCGACGAAGCCAGCGACACGAAGCGCTCGAGGAATGCGTCGGCGATGCGTTCATGCAGCACGAGACGCGAACCCGCGATGCACGCCTGCCCCTGGTTGTGAAAGATCGCCCACGCGGCGCCGTTGATGGCGGCATCGAGGTTCGCATCGTCGAACACGATGTTCGCGCCCTTGCCGCCCAGCTCCAGCTGCACGCGCTTCAGGTTGCCCTGCGAGGCCGCGACGATCCGGCGGCCCGTCGCCGTCGAACCGGTGAACGCGATCTTCCCGACGCCGGGATGTTCGGCGAGCCGCTGGCCTGCCGTGTGACCGTAGCCGGGGACGATATTGACGACGCCCGCGGGGAACCCGACCTCGGCCATCAGCTCGACGATGCGCAGCGTCGACAGCGGCGTGATCTCCGACGGCTTGAGCACGACCGTGTTGCCGGCCGCCAGCGCCGGGCCCATCTTCCAGCTCGTGAACATCAGCGGGAAATTCCACGGCACGATCTGGCCGACGACGCCGATCGGCGCGCGCTGCACATAGTTCAGGAAGCCGGTTTCGACGGGAATCACCGAGCCCTGCAGCTTGTCGGCCATGCCGCCGAAGTAGCGGAAGCATGCTGCCGTGCGCGGCACGTCGAGCGCGCGCGAATCGCGAATCGGATGACCGGTGTCCAGCGATTCCAGTTGCGCGAGTTCCTCGGCGTTGGCTTCGATCGCGTCGGCAAGGCGCAGCAGCAACCGGCCGCGTTCCGCCGCCGCCATTGCCGACCACTTCGGGAACGCGCGGGTGGCGGCTTCGACCGCCAGGTCCACGTCCGCCGACGTGGCCGCGGCGATCTTCGCGATCAGCGAGCCGTCGTGCGGATTGAGCACGTCGATGGTGCCGCGCTCGACGGCATCGACGAAGCGCCCGTCGATGAAGAGTTGGGTTTGCATGAATCGTCCTCGATTTATTGCTGAAGTGCTGCTCAGAACGCGATCGGATACGGCGCCAGCTCGCCGCTCTCGTATCGCTGCGGCAGGTCCGGCGTCGCGTTTTCCCAGACCAGCAGCATCGAGCGCTTGGTCGAGTAGCCCTGGTGCCGGATGTCGGCGGGCATCGCGCAGATGTCGCCGGCCCGCATCGTGATGCGCGCGCGCGGCGCGCCGGTGTTCTTGTCGCCGATGTCCCACACGATTTCGTCGGACAGTTGCAGGAACCATTCGACGCGGTCGTTGCCGTGGAACACCGGCAGGATGAATTCCTCGGTCGTCGGGCAGAACAGGCTGCGCCCGCACACGGACGTGACCGACGGATTCCACGTCACGTCCGAACGCGACAGGTACTTGAACAGGTTGAACGCGTGCAGTTCGCCTTCGAAGCCCGGCTTCACGTGCACTTCCGGCTCGTCCTGGCCGACGTCGAGGAACGCGCGGTTGACCGGCAGCGCGTCGCGCAGCGGCGAGTCGCCTTCGAGGCCCGGCATGCGGCGCGTCGCGATGCGCGTGCGGTCGATCGCCGCGCCGTTCTCGCCGTGCTTGCGCCCGAACGCCGTGCCGGTTTCCTCGGGCGCGGCGAACGGATCGAAGCCTTCGTTGGTCCAGTCGTGCAGCATGGCCTTGAAGGTCGCCATGATCGTCGGCGTTTCGAACGTCTCGGTGTAGTCGACGCCGGCTTCCTTCAGGATTCCGTTGAACGTGCCCGCGTAGACGTCGACCTTGCCGTAGTGATTGCGCGTGCCGAACACGTGATCGAAGTTCACCCAGCCGTAGAAGAAGCCCCATGCGACGTCGCGCATCATCGCGCGCAGGAACGCGTCCGCGGGCATCGCATGCGTGCGCGTCCGGCCTTTCGCCGGCCAGCTGATCTTCACGAAGTATTCGTCGCGCTGGAACGCGAACTCGCCGAGCTGGAAGCGGCGGTAGCCGGTGACGGCATCGGCTTCCGTGGCCTGCACCAGATCGGCGGCGAAGCCGGCGGAAAGATCGAGGGTCTCGAGGGTGGCCATAACGTGTCTCCTGGAATATTTGAACGGGGCAGTCGGATGTGTCAGTGCAGGCAGATGTCGGCCCACTTCTCGACGGACAGCTCGCCGAGCACGGTCTGCACGAGCGCGACGCCCGGCGTGCCGGCTGCGAAGCGATACGCGCAGCCGGCCGGCAGCAGTGCCTGATGCCCCTTGCGCAGGACGACGTAGCCCATCTCGCGGCCCGCCGGCTGCGTGCCGGCGCTCACGGTGCCGCGACCGGTGGTCGGCGGGTTGTCGAGCTTGATGAATTCGATGCGGACTTCGCCATCCATCTGGATCGCGAATTCGTCGTGCGCGCACGCGAACCAAGGCGACTGGCCTTCGGTCCGCAGCACTTCGATCACGTATTCGAGGTTCTTGCCGGCGACGACCTTTTCGTAAGGCGCCGACTTCGATGCGATCTCGAAGACGTTCGAGAAGGCGTAGTGTTTTGCGCTGCCGCTGGTGATTTCGATCTCGCCCTTGGCGTGGCTGTCGAGCGAGCCAAAGACGGTGTGGAATGCCGTGTCGGTCATTGCTGTCTCCTGAGTTGAACCGCTTGTTGGATTCAACTCTAGGGGCAAGGGCGCCCCTCAACAAGGCAACGGACCGCGACTACGGCATTTGCGATTCGCGAATAATCGCTTCGTTCAGCGAACCCAGCCGCGCTCGAGCAGCGGACGGTCCCACGGCGACTCGTCGCCGATGTATTCGACGAGGAATTCGACCAGCGCCTTCACCTTCAACGCCTGTCGCTGCGTTGCGGGATAAACGGCGGCGAAGCTCAGCGGCGCGATCTGGAAATCGGTGAGGATGGGCACCAGCCGGCCCGCGACCAGCGCGTCGCTCGCAACCAGCGTGGGCAGGCACACGACACCGCCGCCGGTCAGCGCATATTCGCGCAGCAGGTGCACGGAGTTCGAGCGGATCATGCCGGGCAACTCCATTTCGACGACCTCGTCGCCGCGCGTCAGGGTCCAGCGGTTGCGCGACGGATAGCCGGAATACAGCGCCGTGGTGTGCTGCAGCAATTCGCGGGGATGTTGTGGCGCACCATGCGCTTCGAGGTAGGCCGGCGCCGCGCAGAAGAGGCGTCGGACCACGAACAGTCGCCGCTCGATCAGCGACTCGGATATCGGCGGGAAGATCTGGAACGCGATGTCGAACCCTTCTTCGACAGGGTCCACGACACGGTCATTGACGATGATGTCGAGCTGAATTCCCGGGTAGCGGCGATTGAACTCGGCGAGAGGCACGCCGAAGTGGTCGAGCGCGAAACCGGGCAGCATCTGGATACGCAGCCGTCCGGTCGGCGTCGCGCGCAGTTCGCGCATCTGGTCGGTCAGCTCGTTGACGCGCCCGACCACCTCGGCGCATTCGCGGTAGAACGTCTCGCCCACTTCGGACAGGCGCACGTGGCGCGTGCTGCGATGGAACAGCGGCGCGTTGACGAACTTCTCCAGCTGCTGGATGCGGTTCGTCACGACCGAACTGGTGACCCCAAGCTGTCGCGCCGCTTCCGCGAAACTGCTCGCCTCCGCGACCCTGACGAACGCCTCGATGCTCAGAAACCGGTCCATGCTGCGCCCTTTCCGAAAGCGAAACCGGCAGTCTAACCGCACCGGCCGGCCGGGTGGGTCAAGCCGAACGCGTCACACTGTCACCGGGCGGGTGTCAATCCCGCCGGCGCCCCAGGCGCGGGTAACGCCGCGCGATACATTACGGCTGCTTGCCCGCCGACAGCTCCGGCTGCAAGCCCACGCGACGCTGCAGCACGGCCGGCGCGGTTTCCCGCAGCAGCAGGCTGACCACGATGCCGAGCAGCACTGCGCCCATCGGCAACCACAGAATGTTCTGGATCCCGAAGTGTGCGGCGACGTAGCCGCCCATCGCCGGTGCGATGCCGCCGCCGAAGATCTCGCCGCAACCGACCACCACGCCGATCGACGTCGACACGAGGCCGACGGGCGCGGCTTCGGTCGCCACCGGGCCCGAGAGCAGCGACACCAGCCCGAGCGTGAAGAACGACGCGACGAACAGCACCGCGAACAGCACGAGCGGCTGCGGACCCAGCCCGCGGAAAACGTAGAGCATCACCGCCGTGCCTGCGAAACCGACGATGCTCGCGAGGCGCCGGCCCACCAGGTCGGACAGGCCCGGCAGCCCGAACTGCCCGAGAAAGCCGCCGAAGCCGATCGCCGACACCACGAGGCCCATCTTCTGCGTGCCGAGCGCAAGGTAATCCGTCAGGTACAGCGGCAACAGCGCGCCGAGCACGAACACGCCGGTCATCGCGCAGCACAGCGCGGCCATCGCGACGAGGATGTTGCGGCTCTTCAGCACGTGGCCGAGCGACGCCGGCGCGTGTTCCGTCACCACCTCCTTCGCGCGCGTCGGTTCGCGGATCACGAAGAACATGATCGCGCCGAGGATCAGCCCGGGAATCGCCACGAGCGCGAACACCCAGCGCCACGACACGACGTTGAGCAGCTGCGTCGCGATGATCGGCGACAGCGCGAGCCCGAACAGCGCGAAACCGCTTTGCTGCAGCCCGAGGTTCAGGCCGCGCCGCCGCGGATGCGACGCGTCGGCGGTGGCCGCGAAGCTGGTCGGGCAGAACGAGCCTTCGGCGACGCCCATCAGGCCGCGGATCGCGATCAGGCCGAGCAGCCCGCCCGCGAGCCCCGAGAAGCCGGACAGCAGCGAGAACGCGATGATCGCCGGGATCAGGACCTTGCGGCGGCCGATCTTGTCGGAAATGCCGCCCATCAGCGCCGCGAAGATGCCCCACGACAGGCCGAGCACGCCGATGCAGTTGCCGACATCCTGCGCGGTCAGGTGCAGATCCTTCATGATCGAAGGGAACAGCGGCGCGATGAGCCAGCGGTCGAGGCCGACCAGCCCGAAACCGAGCGCCAGCAGCGTCACCGCCTTCCACTCATAGGAGGTATCCCACTCGTTTGCTTTCATGTCCGTCTCCGTGGACCGGTCCGCCTGCACGCGCCGGGGGCGTCCGTGCATGAGCCGGGTCCGTTGTCTTGTGTGTGCGATGCGACGTGAGTCGCGAGGAAGTGGCGGCCGCCTGTCCGGTTGCAGGCGTCGAATTCAATCAGCCGACGCCCGAACGATAGGTGCGCGCACGCAGATCGGGTATGGAACAACCGGCGAACGCGCCATTCGCGAAACGCAAATAATCGGCGGATCGCTGCGGGAGACGTCAGCGGACAGCGCGGAACGCGCGGCGCGCACCGGCGAAACGGCGCGGATGCGTGCGTCACCGGGGGAATCCCTCATGGACATCGACGGATCGTTGCCGGGTGCCCCCAGGCGGCGACAGGATCCGATTCCATCCAGATCGGCTTCGATGGAATATTTTTCTTCAAATTGGCGAACATCCAACCGTTTTTGGATCCTTTTTCCCCGCTCCTCCTCGTATCATTTCTCCCGTTACGAAAAGAACGAGCCAGAGAAGGACATGAGCGATACCACCCCGCTGCACTACCTCGACTACGCGGCCACCACCCCCGCGGATCCCCGCGTGATCGAAGCGATGACGGCCTGCCTCGGTGCCGACGGCATCTTCGGCAATCCCGCGTCGAGCTCGCACGCCGCCGGCCGGCTGGCGAAGGAAAAAGTCGAGCATGCGCGCGCGCAGGTCGCCGCGCTGATCGGCGCGGATGCCGACGAGATCGTCTGGACGTCGGGCGCCACCGAATCGAACAACCTCGCGCTGAAAGGCTATGCGGAGACCGCGACCGACAAGCGCCACCTGATCACGAGCCGCATCGAACACAAGGCCATCCTCGACACGATGGCGAACCTGTCGAAGCGCGGCATGACCGCGACCTGCCTGTCGCCCACCGCCGACGGCGAAATCACCGTCGACGCCGTGGCCGCGGCGATCGGCCCCGACACGGGCCTCGTGTCGCTGATGCTCGTCAACAATGAACTCGGCACGCTGACCGACATCGGCGCGATCTCGCGCATCGTGCACGCGGCCGGCGCGCTGCTGCACGTCGACGCCGCGCAAGCGCTCGGCAAGACGCCGATCGACGTGCGCGCGCTCGGCATCGATCTGCTGTCGATGTCCGCGCACAAGGTGTATGGCCCCAAGGGCATCGGCGCGCTGTTCGTCCGCCGCGAGATCGCCGACCGCATCGCGCCGCAGATCCACGGCGGCGGACACGAGCGCGGCCTGCGCTCGGGCACGCTCGCGACGCACCAGATCGTCGGAATGGGCACCGCCTGCGAGCTGGCCGCCGAAAAACTCGAGCGCGAAGCCGTGCGGATCGCGGCGCTCAGCGCACGCCTGAAGGACGCGCTGCTCGCGCTCGGCGGCATCACGCACAACGCGGCGGCGGCACGCCGCATCCCGCACACGTTGAGCCTCACGGTGAATGTGCCGGGCTTCTTCCCGTTCATGCTCGGCGATGCGCTCGCCGTGTCGTCGACCTCCGCGTGCAATTCGATGAGCGGCGCGCCGTCCCACGTGTTGACCGCGATCGGCCTCGACGCCGAAGCGGCGAGCCGCACGGTGCGCGTCAGCTTCGGCCGCTTCACGACGGAGCAGGACGTCGATTTCGCGATCGCGTGTTTCGCGCGCGCGCTCGAGCAATGCCGTGCCGCGACGGCGACCGGGTTCGCCGCATCGCGACAGATCACGCCGGCGGACCTGAAGGCGATCCGCAACGCGGGCTTTCGCGCGGTGATCTGCAACCGGCCGGACGGCGAAAGCGCCGATCAGCCGGCCTTCGAGGAAATCGCCGCCGCCGCGCGCGAACTCGGCCTCGACGCGCGCTATCTGCCGGTCGAACGCGACCGGATCGGCGACGCGGAAGTCGATGCGTTCGGCGCGCTCGTCGATGCGCTGCCGAAGCCCGTGCTCGCGTATTGCGGAAGCGGGAGCCGCGCCGGAATGCTGTGGGATCGGCTGACGGAGCGGCGAACGGCAACGGTCTGAATGCAATTCGTTCGTCACGACGCATCGCCCGCGTTCGCGCTCAACGCCGAATGCAAGTCGGTGGAAGGCGCGCGCGATGGGCTGCGCGCATTTCCGCTGGCACACGCCGGGCTCGTCGAGCGGAACATCATTCCGCTCGGGCGTTGTTTGCTTCGGAGGGTCCATCAGCGCCGCAGCCGCTACCGCGCATACTCGAGTTGCAGGGCCACCCAGTCCGACGTCGCGTCGCCGTAGCGCGCCGCGACGTCTCCGAGCACACCGGGCAGCACACCGTCACCCCGCCGTCCCGCGGGAATCGTGACGCGCGGGTGGCCGGTATCGGCCGGCTGCGTCAGGAGGCGCAGCCCGTGCTTCGATTCGATCACGCGCGCGTCCGCCGTTGCGACGACGTCGCTGCGCCACGTCCGCGCCCATGCGTCGGCGCTGAGCGCAACCGAGAGTTCATCGAATCCGCTCGCGACCGGCAGGTCGAACGTCCGATGCCGCCAGAACGCGACGCGATTCGTCAGCGCGGTCGCCACGGCACGCGCGGTCAAACCGAACCGGCTGCCGTCGTGAACGTCGCTCCATCCCTCGGCGCCGATGTTGCGTGCCGCTTCGCGCGCCACCGCCGGCCCCGCCAGTGCATTCACCAACGCAAGCGACGCGGGAATCGACGCCGACACGCCGGCCGTCGTCATCACGTTGCCATCCATCACGTAGCGTCGATCGTCGAGCCACGCGGTATCGGCAAAACGGCGACGCAGCCCGGCACGCGAGTACCAGTGCGCGGTCGCCATACGGTCCCGCAACAACCCGGCGTTCGCGAGCACCGCCGCGCCATCGCAGATCGCCACCATCGTGGCGCCGGCAGCGGCTTGCTTGCGCAGCCATGCCAGCACGGCCGGCCGGTCGGCTCGATGCAGCGCAGGCACGATCACGATGTCGGCCCCCGAAGGCACGGCCGCGTCGAATCGGTCGAGCGTCGTATCGGCCAGCATCCGCAGGGCGGGCATCAGTTCGACCGCGCTGGCGTCGACCGACACAGCCACGACATCGGCAGCGCCCGACGTCTTCAGAACCGCGTACGGGACCATGAAATCGGTCGTCTCCGTTCCTGCGTTGTCCGCGACGATCGCAACGAGCGGCCGCGTGCGACCCGCTTTCGGTGCGTTCACGGTCAGCGTTTGCGTGACCGTTCGGGCGCCGTGCGCGACCGACGGCCCGGGCTGCCCCGACATGCACGCGCCCAGCACCGCGCACACGATCAGCACCATTGCCACGCGTGCCGCCCCGTTTCTGTTCCGTTCCCGCATCGCCCACCCGAGTCAATCGATTGCATGTCCGGAAAATTACAAGGATCATGCTCGCGGTCACAAGGACAACTCCACCGCACTTTCCGCCATGTCCCAGTCAACCGGTTCGGCGCGCGACATCGTCGTCGTCGGCTTCGAAGGCGTCCAGTCACTCGACATCACGGGCCCGATGGAAGTGTTCGCCGTCGCGAACCGTCACCTTCCCGGCCATGTCCCGTGCTATCGGCTCACGCTCGCGTCACAGCATGGTCGCGACATCGTCACGCATGCGGGCCTGCGTCTTGCCGGCCCGACCGCGCTTGCGGCCTTGCCCGAACGCATCGACACGATCGTCGTCGCGGGCGGCAGCGAAGCGGCGCTGCGACACGCGGCGTCGAACGCCGGTGTGCTGCCGTGGCTGCGCACCCGGATGGCGAACACGCGGCGCATCGCGAGCATCTGCACGGGCGCGTTCGTGCTCGCCGCGGGCGGATGGCTGGACGGCAGGCGCGCAACCACGCACTGGAATCAGTGTGCGACGCTGCAGGCGCTATGCCCTGACGTGCGGGTCGAGCCGGATGCGATCTACGTGAGCGATCCGCCGTTTCATACGTCGGCCGGCGTGACGGCAGGCATCGACCTGTGTCTCGCGCTCGTCGAAGCCGACTGCGGCGCGCCGACCGCGCTCGCGGTCGCACGCGAGCTCGTGCTCTTCATGCACCGCCCCGGCGGACAGGCGCAATTCAGCGTCGGCCTCGACATCCAGGCAAACGCGACACCGCCGATGCGCGCGCTGCTCACGTCGATCGCCGACGACCCGACCGGCGACCTCGGCGTCGCCGCGCTGGCCGCGCGCCTGCACATGAGCGAGCGGACGTTTGCGCGCAATTTCCTCAAGGAGACGGGGCTTCCGCCCGCGCAATTCGTGCTGGCCGCGCGCGTCGAGCGCGCGAAGGTGCTGCTGGAGCGGGCAGACTGGCCGCTCGAACGGGTCGCGCAACGTTCGGGGTTCGGCAGCGTGGATGCACTGCAACGTGCGTTCGCGAAGCGGGTCGGGATAACGCCGCGCGACTACCGCGCGCGCTTCGGACCGAAACACGGCCGGCAGCAAATCGAGTAGGCCGTCCCGGGTATTCCCCGGCCGACTCACGCCCCGGTCCGTACGGATTTCTTACAAAACTTCACCCCGCCATGTGATGCCCCCGAACGGTGCACGCATCCTGAGTTTCACCGCATTGCCGAAATCCGATATCGCCGCGAGATTTGGCTTCATACCGTTCCCGTATCGGACCGGCACGCGACCGTCGTCACCGCATGACATCGCGCGCCGCCGACGAATTCCAGGAGCGGGCCGCCGTGCCGGGCCCGGGCAGCGATGACGGTCCTGCCTCGCAGGACATTCGTGACGGAGCGAACATGGACGCGAAAATCCAGCCTGATACAGGCACCGACAGTGACGTAAGCCTTCTCCACAAGATGGGATACGCGCAGGAGCTGTCGAGACGCATGAACGGCTTCTCGAACTTCGCCGTGTCGTTTTCGGTGATCTGCATTCTGTCGGGCGGCATCACGGCGTTTCAGCTCGCGTTTTCCGCGGCCGGCGGCGCATCGATCGGCCTCGGCTGGCCGCTCGGCTCGCTGTTCGCGCTGATCGTCGCGGTGTCGATGTCGCAGATCGCGTCCGCGTTTCCGACCGCCGGCGGCCTCTATCACTGGGGCGCGATCCTCGGCGGGAAGAAATGGGGGTGGATGACGGCATGGCTGAACCTGATCGGCCTGATCTTCGTGATCGCGGCAATCAACTTCGGCACCTACGATCCGTTCTTCAAGACGCTGATCGCACCGATGTTCGGCGTCAGCCCAGACAGCCTGACATGGTGGCATCAGACCGCGTTCATCGCGGTCATCACCCTTTCGCAGGCAGTCCTGAACGCACGCGGCATCAGGATCGCGAGCAAGATCACCGACCTGTCCGGCTATCTGATCTTCGTCGTGACGATCGCGCTGGTCGTGTCGCTGCTGGCCTACTCGCCGGTCGCGTTCGACCTGCATCGGCTCGTCACCTTCACCAACTACACGGGCGTCGACGGCGGCGCCTGGCCGAAACAGGCCACGCCGCTCGCGTTCCTGTCCGGCCTGCTGCTGGTGACCTACACGATCACGGGCTTCGACGCATCCGCGCACACGTCTGAAGAAACGCACGACGCGGCGAAGAACGTGCCGCGCGGCATCATCGGCTCGGTGTTCTGGTCCGCGGCGTTCGGCTACGTGATGGTGTGCGCGTTCGTGCTCGTCATGCCGGACCTGACCGCCGCGATGAAACAGGGCACCGGCTTCTTCGAAGCCATCCTCGCGCCGATTCCGAAGACGTTGCGCGTGTGCCTCGAACTCGCGATGTTCTTCATCAACTACGTGTGCGGGCTCGCGGCGATCATGTCGACGTCGCGCATGATGTACGCGTTCGCGCGCGACGGCGGGCTGCCGGCGTCGAAGCTGCTGCGCAGCGTGAATCACAACCACCGGACGCCCGGGCCCGCGATCTGGACGTGCGCGGTGCTTGCCATCGTCGTCACGCTGTACGGCGACGCGTTCTCGGTGTTGAGCGCGGGCAGCGCCGTGTTCCTGTTCATCTCGTATGCGATGCCGCTCGGCTCGGGGATGCTCGCCGAAGGCCGCACGTGGACCGAAAAGGGGCCGTTCCAGCTGGGCATCTGGTCGAAGCCGTGCGCGCTGCTCGCACTGGTGGGCGCCTGCGTGCTCGCATACGTCGGCATCCAGCCGCCGAACGAGAAAGTGCTCTACGTGCTCGTCGCATTCGTGGCGGCGCTGATGGTCATCTGGTACGGCTTCGGTGTGCGCAAGACCTTCGCCGGGCCGCCGATGCTCAAGGACACGCGCAATGACGAGCGCATTCGCGAACTCGAGGCGAACGTCGATCCGACGGTGTGACGCGACACCAGTTCGCGCACAGCGCAAAAATCCGGCTCGCGATTTGCGAGCCGGATTTTTTTACGTCGTTTCGGTGCGGACGAGGTTCAACCGCGCTGGCGGTTGAACCCGATTGCCGCGACTTAGCCGTAGACCGGGAAACGCTTGGTCAGCTCCGCGACCACACCGCGCACACGCTCGATCGTCGCCGCATCTTCCGGCGCTTCCAGGACGTCGGCGATCAGGTTACCGACCGTCTCTGCTTCCGCCGCGCCGAAGCCGCGCGTCGTCATCGCCGGCGAGCCCAGACGAATCCCGCTCGTCACGAACGGCTTTTCCGGATCGTTCGGGATCGCGTTCTTGTTCACCGTGATGTGTGCCGCGCCCAG
>NZ_LOSU01000064.1:0-605 GCF_001522185.1 Burkholderia sp. RF2-non_BP3
CCGTAGTCGGCCACGCTGAAGATCGGCGCTTCGGGATCCTTGTTGATCGCGACGATCACCTTCGAATCCTTCATGCCGGCCAGATGCTGGATCGCGCCCGAAATGCCGACCGCGATGTACAACTGCGGCGCGACGATCTTGCCGGTCTGGCCGACCTGGTAGTCGTTCGGCACGTAGCCGGCGTCGACTGCCGCGCGCGATGCGCCCAGTGCTGCCGACAGCTTGTCGGCCAGCGGCTCCAGCACCTTCGTGTAGTTCTCGCCGCTGCCCAGGCCGCGGCCGCCCGACACGATGATGCTCGCCGACGTCAGCTCCGGACGATCCAGCTTCGTCACTTCACGGCTCACGAACTGCGATTTGCCCGCATCGGCCGCCGCTTCGATCTTCTCGACCGCCGCGCTGCCGCCGTCCGCTGCAACCGGATCGAAACCCGTCGCGCGCACCGTGATCACCTTGATCGGATCGCTCGACTGCACCGTCGCGATCGCGTTGCCCGCATAGATCGGACGCTCGAACGTGTCGGCCGAATCGACCGCCGTGATGTCCGAAATCTGCGCGACGTCCAGCTTCGCGGCGATGCGCGGTGCGACGTTCTTGCCGTAGGC
>NZ_LOSU01000065.1:0-1626 GCF_001522185.1 Burkholderia sp. RF2-non_BP3
CCGCCGCCTTCCGGCGTGACCCACACGATGTTCTGCGTCGGGTCCTTGATGTCGCAGGTCTTGCAGTGCACGCAGTTCTGCGCGTTGATCACCAGCCGGTCGCTGCCGTCGTCGTTCTTCACGAACTCGTACACCGCCGCCGGGCAGAAGCGTCCCTCGGGACCCGCGTACGTGCGCAGGTTCACGTTCACCGGCACGCTTGCGTCCTTCAGCGTCAGGTGCGCCGGCTGGTTCTCCTCGTGGTTCGTGTTCGAGATGAACACCGACGACAACCGGTCGAACGTCAGCTTGCCGTCCGGCTTCGGATACTCGATCGGCGTGCATTGCGACGCCGGCTTCAGCATCTCGTGGTCCGCATGCTTGTGGTGCAGCGTCCACGGCACGTTGCCGCCCATCACCTTCTGCTCGAGCCCGACCATCAGCGTGCCGAGATACAGGCCCTTGGCCATCCACTGCTTGAAGTTGCGCGCGCGGTACAGCTCCGTATGCAGCCACGACTGCTTGAAGGCGTCCGGATACGCGTTGAGCTCGTCGCTCTGGCGGCCGGCCTGCAGCGCGTCGAACGCGGCGTCCGCCGCCAGCATGCCGGTCTTGATCGCCGCGTGGCTGCCCTTGATCCGCGATGCGTTCAGGAAGCCCGCGTCGTCGCCGATCAGCGCGCCGCCCGGGAACACCGTCTTCGGCAGCGACAGCAGGCCGCCGGCCGTGATCGCGCGTGCGCCGTACGACACGCGCTTGCCGCCTTCGAGGAACGCGCGGATCGACGGATGCGTCTTGTAGCGCTGGAATTCCTCGAACGGCGACAGGTACGGGTTCGTGTAGCCCAGGCCCACCACGAAGCCGACCACGACCTGGTTGTTGTCCATGTGATACAGGAACGAGCCGCCGTACGTATCCGACTTCAGCGGCCAGCCGGCCGTGTGGATCACGAGGCCCGGCTTGTGCTTGGCCGGATCGATTTCCCACAGCTCCTTGATACCGATCCCGTACGCCTGCGGATCGGCGTTCGCGTCGAGCTTGAACTTCGAGATCAGCTGGCGGCCGAGGTGGCCGCGGCAGCCTTCGGCGAACAGCGTGTACTTCGCGTGCAGCTCCATGCCGAGCTGGAAGTTCTCGGTTGGCTCGCCGTCCTTGCCCACGCCCATGTTGCCGGTGGCAACACCCTTCACCGAGCCGTCGTCGTTGTAGAGAATCTCGGCAGCGGGGAAGCCCGGGAAGATCTCGACGCCCAAGGCTTCCGCCTGCTGACCGAGCCAACGCGTGACGTTGCCCAGCGAAATCACGTAGTTGCCGTGATTCTTGAAGTTGTCGGGCAGCGCCCAGTTGGGCGTCGTGACCGCGCTGTTCTCGGACAGGAACAGGAAGCGGTCTTCCGTCACCTCGACGTTCAAGGGTGCGCCCTGCTCCTTCCAGTCGGGGAACAGTTCGGTGATCGCGCGCGGATCCATCACCGCGCCCGACAGGATGTGCGCGCCGATCTCGGAACCCTTCTCGAGCACGCACACGCCGATCTCGGTGCCTTTCTCGGCGGCCAGTTGCTTGAGCCGGATCGCCGCCGACAGCCCGGCGGGGCCGCCGCCGACGATCACGACGTCGTATTCCATCGATTCGCGCGGGCCGTATTGC
>NZ_LOSU01000066.1:0-88533 GCF_001522185.1 Burkholderia sp. RF2-non_BP3
GGATGGTCACACCATACGCTCAAACCACTCGGCGCGGAAACGCGAGGCACCGGCTATATCATGCCGGTTACGAACGCCATCGAGAACATCAACTCGCAGCTGCGCAAGATCATCAAGACCCGAGGACACTTCCCGACCGACGAGGCTGCCACCAAGCTCATCTGGCTGGCACTGCGCAACATCACTGCCGATTGGGGGCGCGCAGCTCATGATTGGAAGACGGCGATGAACCAGTTCGCTATCCTCTACGAGGATCGATTCGTTCGACCATCCGTGTGAATCTCAACCCGCCTTGAACACGGAAATTCTGACACCACCCGACAAGCTCATGCCTCGCCCTCACCCGCTAATGCGCCGTCCAAACACCTGGACGATGAATCGTCTCTACTGGGGTGCTCGATAAGGACGCCCGCAGCACATTTCCGCTCAAGCTAAACCTCGAGCTTGACCACTACAGTGTGCGTGGCGTGCCATGTCTCTTCGATTCCCGTTTTCCTCTACGCGGACAGTAGGATTGCTGGTAACACACCCCAAGAAAAAGGGAGCCGCAGCTCCCTTTATTCATGCGATCAGGAAGCGATCGCGATTCTTCGCGTCCTTGATCCATGCAGGGGCACGACCGCGCCCGCTCCACGTCTCGCCAGTCTTGGGGTTCTGATACTTAGCAGCAACCGGTGCAGAAACCACCTTGCCCTTGCTTGAGCGTTGACGACCAAAGATTTGCTCAACCGTGATGCCATACTCAGCCACTTTTACACGAATGTCAGCAACCACCGCATCCAATTCAGCGATACGTGCCGCCTCGGTTTCCTCTTGCAGCTTCGCAAGCTGGTCCTTCAGGTCCTTGTAGTTTTTCGTTGCCATAGATGGATCTCCCTTACTCGTTGACCGCGAAGTGCGGTACGCCGAATTATGCCATCTATTGAGGTGTACAGAATCAATGGGTTTTCCTAGTCCCCGCTCGTGCGGGATGGAGCGGTCGATCCGGTCCCATGGCACGGCTTACACGCGACGAAGCCGGCAAGTTCGGGCCATCCTCCAGCTCCGCCACACAACGAGCATTCGGTGTCGGCTCCTGCAAAGCCCTCGGCTTGCTTCAACCTCGCCTGCCATTCCGCTTCGCTGATCGTTGTCATCGGCCTTTCCCCCTTATGTTTTCCTTGGCACCGGCCGGGCCAGCGTTTTCTTATTGCTGGTCCGCAATTCCACCCGACAAACATCCACGATGAAACAACTTCCCGAACCCATTGAGCCGAATAAACAGGAGTTGGCAGTTGGGAATGCCGCACTTAACCATCCCCGGGGACCGCACCCATTGATGCTCATTCGTATATGAAACCAAGCCCAGGCTGACGAGATGCCCGATGTACGTATGAAGCAGGTCCGGTTGGCCAAACTCCTCCGCTCGCACAAAAGTTGATAGTGTCTGCATCTTCGATTCCGTCGAAAGCTCTGTGTTTTCAAGCCCCTGCTCGATGTCGCGCTCCTGAGCATCTTCGGTCAAGCCTAGGGAGTCGAAAATGTACGGATCTTTTAGCACTTCGCGCGCCAGATCAGATTGATGCGGCGGCAATCGTGCATCAAAATTGGTTACGGCCGCGCCCGCCCACGCATGTGCTTGCGTGTCAATTTGCATCGCGAGAACGTTGCGGGGCCAACCGTGCTCAGGCGCCTTGCTCGCGTACAAATCGCGGACCGCCGGATCCTTTGCTCTGTCGAGCAAGGTGCATAGATGAAACCACGGCAATTGTGCAGCAGGTTGCTGCGCATATTCCGACGATGGCCATGCTTGTGCCAGGGCACGCATGTGTTTCAGGTTACGCGGAGAGAATCCCCACATGTCGGAGAATGCAGCCTTCAAGTCCTGCGCTAGCCGATCGATGACTTTCGCACCCACCCTTGTCATTCCTGACGTTCGAGAATGTCGCTACCGATCTGCCAGTACAGTGTCACCAGCTAGCGATTCACGCTTGCGGCGGCGCGTGCACGGGCAAGCTCGACCCACTGCTTGAGCTCCGTGAGCCAGCGGCGATAGTCTTCGTCACCCTGCAGGGCAAGGGAATTTGTCATCCAGCCTTTTGCTTGCAATGCGTCAGAAAAAAGAGTTTGGACATTATCCTGCTGCACCCGGTATGAGGCAATGCCTTGCCTGACTAGGGGGAGAGTCGATCGAGCCCTATAACTGCCACGTCAATTGCAGAACGCAACGAGCTCGCCAACGACCGTCGATTCCCTTGCCGGTCAGACGCCCGAATCTCAGCAGAGGAAGCCAGTGGCCGATAGTTCGCTCCGGAACGGTCAACTCCTTTGACTAGACGTTGCAACTCCCGAGGGCGATCGGCCACTCCCGACGGAGCCATCTGAGCGCGAAATGCGCGACGCAGCGGACCGCTTGTCTTTCGGAGCAATAAGGCCGGTGGCGGGCGGGTCAACGACCCGGACCTCGTCTTTGAGCGGTGTCATGCACCCCGTTTCAGGTACGGCAAATTTTTTTGTTGGCTTTGTGCTGAACGGTCCAAGAGCGCCGGGATCAGGACCAGTAGGCTGCCCGTGATTGCCCGAGGATGTCGCTGATGCAGCATCCCCCGAACAAACCAAGAGTTGGATCATGGGTTGCTGCACCTACGGTCAGCGCGGCGATACGTCGCGATGGTGGCCAAAAAGACTATTGAGCACCAGTGATGAGGAAGTCGTCGCGGTTGCGGCCCGCGATCCATCGCGGCGCTCTCCCCCGCCCGCTCCATGTCGCCCCCGATAACGGATCGCGGTATTTCTGGGTAGCGGGACTTCTTGGCAAGCGCCGGACTTGCTTGGCGCGTGCGCCGAATATATCGTCGGGCGTAATGCCGAATTCAAGAACAGCGGCGCGTAGCTTGGTAATGACCACGCTTGCTTCTTCCCTCCGCATCGCCTCCGCCTGCTGCTGCAATTGCCGGATCTGGTTTTGTAGCTCTTGCAAAGTCGTCACTGTTGGTCCTCGACAATAGATACCTCGATTGAGAGAGGCACGGCTACGCCGCAAACCGACGTGACCATTCTCGTCTAGGACTGCCGAACCGGCTCCTGCGTCATCGCGAACACCGAACAGAACTAGAAACGAATGGCCAATGGCAGTCGGAAATCAGAGCAACCTTTAGCTCAACATGGCAGCCAAGCGGCATGACAAACTGAAAATGGGTCGTAAATACCGTGTCCTTGAATGCATCATAGCGCGACGATTCAAGCCATGGCAAGAGTCTCGGGAAAACTTGATAAGGACGGAAACCTTGTGTCGCTCGGCGCGGCAATTCGCGCTCGCCGCAAGGAACTGGAGATGTCACAAGAGGCACTGGCCGATTTTGCAGAAATCGACCGGTCGCACATGGGCAAGATCGAGCGCGGGGAGCGAAACGTCACCCTCATGAACATCGTTCGTATTGCGCGAGCGATACAAGTCCTTCCCTCTGAGCTACTGCGCGACGCAGGTTTGTAGGCGCGGGCAGGCGAGAAGAACTAGTCGTGCTGGCAAGCACCATAGCGCCGCGCCGCCGCCTTCGGGCGGCTTTGCATTATCTGGCCAAGGGTAATCTCGATGCCGCAAGGTTCAGTCAATGGGCCGACAGACGGGCCTTGCTAACGCGGAGCCCGTGGTCATTCCAAAGTGGCTGAACGTATCGGCGGTTGCTCGGCCGGCCGCTTTAATAACGTCGGCAGCGGCAGTGCGGTGGCAGCAGCTTGCGCTGCGTTCATGTGGTTCTCTTCTAGATTACTCGTCGGTTGGGTTTACCGAGTTCAGTGCGCGGGAGACGGTGGCGACCCCCACACCAAAGTGCTCGGCCAGGGCTCGCACGGAACCCCCGTGTTCTGCGTGATATGCACGAACTTCCGCGTAATCGACGGCGTGCTTACGGCCCCTGTACTTCCCAGCCTCCTTGGCGACGGCGATTCCTCTGGCCTGCATTTCGCGACGGTTCCGGTAATCGGCTTCACCCTGAGTGGCCATGAATGCCAGAATTCCGTCCCGGACGGCCTTGCGGGTTGGGTCAGTCTCTTGCCCGTCGAACACCATGCCGTTGAGCGTGCATTCCACGCGGACGCCCTTCGTTATCAAGCGCTGCATCGTCGCGTGGAGTTCGTCATAGCGGCGAGAGATACGATCAAACCAGCGAACCACTAGGACGCCGCCCTTACGTAGGTCGCGCTCTACGTGTTGCCACTGTTGCCTCTCGGACGGAGGCACGTGATACCCGCTCACGCCCTCATCAATGAACACATCGTCGGGATCAATGCCTTGCTCGGCGGCGTCGGCGTATTGGCTCGCGGCTGTCTGCCCATCAAGGGTTGATACCCGCCCGTAATAGATTCGTCGCATTCGGAGTTCACGTTGTTCCGTTGATATATCGTTCCGAATTATAAATTGTTCCGGAATTCTGTCAACTCTATCGGAACGGAAATTCTGCGGAATTACCCGTTCGCCACAGGTATACCCAAATGGAACAAAGCAATGCTCACCTAGCAAACCGACGCAGCGATTTGTTCTTGGAGTTGCCCCGGCAATATTGGAAACAGCATCGCGCTAAGGATTGTTGAATCCATTGAGCGAGAGGGCTGCTCCGGCCTCTTCCAGTCCGTACTACCGCTAGCCGCATCCTGAGTGTAAATTAGTCACACTGAATCTTTCAGGTGGGACGACTACGTGAAGATAAAGACAATAAAAATAAAGAACTTCCGCTTGCTGCATGATATTTCTCTGCAGCTCGAAGACGAGACCACAGTCGTGGTTGGACGCAACAACTGCGGGAAGACCTCGCTCTCAGACATCATCCGCAAATTCCTGTCTGAACGGAGCACGTTCGAGATCGAGGACTTCTCGAGCGCCTGCTACGACAAATTCTGCGCGGCGCACCGAGCATACCTAAAAGGTGCTGGCGTCGAAGAGGTTCGGGCGCTCGTGCCGTCAATCGATTTGCGGCTTCATGTGGGCTTTGACCCGACTGTTCCTGAGTTCGGCCCGCTTCGCGAGTTCGTTATAGATACCGACGACAGTTGCACCGAGGCCGTCATCGTGTGCTCGCGGAGCCTCGCCGATGGCCGGATTGCAGACCTATTCGAGGGACACGAGGAAACCATCCTACACGGGCCCGACGAATCGCACTCTGATGGGGATCGCCTGGCGCTCTTCCGCAGCTTAACCGACCGCATGCCGACGCTCTTCACGACGCGGATGTGGGCCGAGGACCCGGGACCCGACGAATACGCGTGACGTGACGCCCAAGGCTGTCACAAACCTGCTGTCGCTCGGCTTTGTGAACGCCCAGCGTGCACTCGACGGCACGGGTGCCCGTAGCACTGACGTGCTGGCAAAGGTGCTGGAGAGCCTGTTCCAAAGCGCCTCCGTCTCGACGGCGGACGGCTCCCAAAAGAATATCGCGGACGGGCTCAAGAAGGCCGTTGAGGAAATCCAGTCGGGGATGGACACGGATTTCAAGAAAGAGCTCGCGAAACTCATGCCTGCGATTGAGTATTTCGGGTATCCGGGCTTGGACAACGTGCCACTGCAGCCGGAGACGAAGCTCGAGGTCGGCAAGCTTCTGTCCGACTTCACAAAAATTCAGTACGCCAGCTACAGCGGCGTGCAGCTACCAGAGTCCTACAACGGGCTCGGGTATCGCAACCTCCTCTATATCCTGCTCAAGATCGTCGGCTTCTTCCGCGAGTACCGGGCGCATGCGAACGCGCCTGGCGTGCAGCTCATCGTGATCGAAGAACCCGAAGCCCATCTACATCCACAGATGCAGGAGGTCTTCATTCGGCAGTTGCCGGAGATCGTTAAAAAGCTCTGCGCCTTGGAGGGCGAGAACGTCTCATGGCCGGTGCAATTCATCGTCTCGACGCACTCCCCGCACGTCGCGAATGAAGCCCGCTTCGACACGATCCGCTATTTCGCCGTGACGTCGACGGATCTGCCGGTTGGTGTTCGCTGTACTCAGGTCAAGGACCTCAGCAGCGACCTCGCCGGATTGAAAGGCCCTGCGTCTGACTTCCTGCATCAGTACCTCACGCTGACGCGCTGCGATCTCTTCTTCGCGGATAAGGCAGTGCTGATTGAAGGAACGACGGAGCGGCTAATGTTGCCGCAAGTAATGCGCGCCCTCGATTCTGTCGATCCCTCCCTGAAGCTTGGCAGCCAATACATTACGATCATGGAGGTCGGCGGGGCCTATGCGCAACTCTTCATTCCGCTTCTCAAATTCCTGGGCCTGCGCAGTCTGATCATTACTGATCTCGACGCCGTCAAACGTAACTCGAAGAAGAAGCTCGAAGCTTGTCTCGTCCACGAGGGGGAGACCACGAGCAATTCCTGCATCAAACACTGGTTCAACACGGTCGAAGCTCCGGCCCCGGTGCCCGAAACGCCTGCTGATAAACAGACGACAACACGTGATCCCATGCCGCAAGCGGCTTCGATGGCCGCAGCTTCGGCGACGGCGGAGGTAGCCGTCGCCGAGACTGCTGACGACGACGAGGAAGAAGTAGCGGATGGGGCGACATTGTTCCCTCTGTCAACGGCATTGGCGGCAGACAACGCTGCCAAGACTCGCGGCAGTCTGCGCCTCGCATATCAGGTGCCGGAAGCGTCAAACGGGCCGTGTGGTCGGACGTTCGAAGACGCGTTCATTCTTGCGAACCAGACCTTTTTCGGCATTACTGGCGCGACGAATGACGCACTCGCGAAAGCTGCCCAGGACAAGGCCGCGAAGCAGAAGAAGTCAAAGTTCGCACTGACCTACGCGATTGAGAGAACCGACTGGGTCACGCCGCGATATATTGAAGAGGGCATGCGCTGGCTCGCCGCGAGTAATGTTGCCGTCGCCAATCCTAGCGTGGCACTCGCCGCCGAGGCACAGGCCATCGATGCGATCAATGTACTCACCGACACGCCACTTTCAGGTGAAGCCATATGAGCGGGGCCACTCACCCCAATCCAGCTGAAGCCGCTGCCGCCGCCGCTTGGGAAGCGCTGAAAGACTGCCTCAACGACGGGTCGAGCTTCGTGTTCGAGGCGGGCGCTGGCGCCGGTAAGACCTACTCGCTGATCGCTGCGCTTCGCTACATCCTGAAGGACCAATCGCGGGAGCTTCAACGCACGCACCGGCAAGTCGCGTGCGTCACCTACACCAATGTCGCGCGGGATACGATCATCGCGCAGACTGATGGCGATCCGGCGATCTACTGTGACACGACCCACGCATTTGCGTGGATGCTTGTCAGCCCGTTTCAGAAACGGTTTCGCGAGCTTGTCCGCACGCTGCCGGGCTGGGTGGATCGCGTCGAAGAACTCGACGCCGCGAACATCACGGCAGTTGGGTACGCGCTCGGTCGGCGCTCCATCGAAGATGGCACGGCGAACTTGCACCACGATGACATCTTTCCGGTGTTTATCAAGCTCATGCAGTTCGCGAAGTTCCGCAACGCGATGGCGTCGCGCTTCCCGCTCATCCTCGTGGACGAGTACCAGGACACGAACGTCGAACTCGTTGAATGCATCAAGGACCATTTCATCGGCAAGCCGCACGCGCCGCAATTCGGCTTCTTCGGTGACCATTGGCAGAAGATTTATGGCGATGGCTGCGGTTCGATCGCACACAACGCGCTGAAGCGCATCGACAAGAAGGCGAACTTCCGCAGCGCGAAGCCAATCGTCGACAGCTTGAACTTGATCCGCCCGGAGCTCGCCCAGGCGGTGAAAGACCCGGCTGCGCCGGGCGAAGTTCACGTTTACCACACCAACGGATGGGGCGGGCGACGGCTCACGGCGAACCACTGGCAGGGCAGCCTCCCCGCTGCCGAAGCCACGCGAGCGCTTAGCAATGTCCGCTCCGAGCTGGAGAGCGTTGGCTGGGATTTTGCCGGCGACACGAAGGTCCTTATGCTAACCCACCGGGCGCTCGCGACAGAGATGGGCTACAGCTCGATGCGGGCCGTCTTCGCGTTCAACGATTCCTTTACGCGTAAGGCCAACGAGGTCATCGCATACTTCCACGAACATCTTGAACCGGCGGCGCGGGCCTACCGCACCAAGCGGTTCGGCAAGATGTTCGAAGCGATTGACGCTGAGCGTCCGGTGATGAACGGGCCGGCCGACAAGGCTAGGTGGACGGACACCATGAGGCGGCTCTGCGAACTTCGCAACACGGGCACGGTCGGCGACGTGCTCGCATATCTGTCCTCCACCGGACTGCCGATCCTCTCAGACTCGGTCGTGCGCCAGGAGAAGGCGCTTGCGGACGCGCTTGCGGGCGGCGAACCGCTGACGGGACGCATCAAAGAGCTCCATGCGCTTCACGCAGTGTCCTACCAAGAGATCATCGCGCTCTGCAAATATCTCGACGGTCACTCGCCTTTTGAAACCAAGCATGGGGTGAAGGGCGATCAGTTCGAAAATGTCCTCGTCGTGTTCGGGCGCGGCTGGAACGATTACGACTTCAACCTCTATCTTAAGATGGCCGGGAACCCTGGCCTGATCGGTACTCGAACGGCGGACTACGAGCGTTACCGCAACCTGTTCTATGTCGCGGTCTCGCGGCCGAAGAGGCGCTTGGCACTGCTCTTCACGCATCTGCTTGAGCCCGGCGCGATGGCGACTCTGTCGGGATGGTTCGCGGACCACCCTATCCGGGATATCGGCCCGGCACTATAACGACTCCCTCTGGGCAGAGCTGTGTCACCGCGCGGCTAACCTGCGGATCGCGTTTGACCTCAGAGCGCACCACGGGACGACGCTCAGCGCCGTCGCTGCCGATGAGCCACGTGTCACCAACCGGACAGTCATCGTAAGTGTCGTCAACAGGCTCGTCACTCTTTGCAGGCGCAACCGCGAGCTTGGCCAAATCAATAACACCGGGCCAGCTCCACAGTACGTCCGCGACCTCATGACCATGCGCCTTACGATCGTCCTGAAGCCAGATTGTAGGGCTAGTGCCGTTCATGGCGTGGTTCTTCGACATCCTCCCGAGCAGGCCCTTGGCGATCAAGCCGGCACTTACATCGCGCTGGCCAATCGGCGCAAGTTCCTCCCGGGGAATTAGCGTGGCGTAAGCGATGTCCATGCCGTCGCGCTGAACAAAGAGATGATGTGTATTTCCCTCAGCCCGGTCACGCCCGACTACGAAAGCGAGCGTGTCATCCCAGCTATCATTGATCAATCGAGCGCGCAGTTGCACCGCTGCGATTTTTCCCTGGTTCGCACGTTCGTAGGTGCGGCGCCAGCACAATCGAACTCGCATCTGCAGTGTCTGACCATCGGGTGCCTGTACACGCAAAAACTGCTCGATTGCGGTACCGGTCTGCGTACGGCTGTCGCGCAGAACCGAGTAGCCGCGCGCCGTTAGAAACGGCCCAATGGCATCGCGTCACCGCTTCTTCGGCGAGACTTTCTGTGTTGCGAAAGGTGCGTTTGTACTCGGTCAAAAAATTCCTTCACTCCGCAACGGGGCTGTTTTCCGGCCTTTCAATTACGCGTTTCGAACAGCGAAGCAGACCGCGCTGCATACGAAACGCTATCCAGTCTCATGACCAAAGGCGCGAGTGTCTGCGCAACATTTGCTGGCCAGCCAGCGCGAACTACTTCCGCTTCGCTTGCAGCAACGATGAAGTCTTTGATAACGGCCCGATCCGGTAACGTACAAGCAAGCATGAACGCTGCGTGACGCTCTTCGTCAGTCAGGTCCGTGAATGTGAACTTACCGAGTGTGTGCGCTAGATATTCGCTCGCTTCGGCTTCGATTTGGTCTATGTTCATTTGCCTGGTTTCCTAGGTGCCGACCAGGTCGGCATTAGCCTCACAATCGTCCCAGTACCGTAACGGATCCAGATGTTGCGGATAGCGTAAGCTGAGCCACCCTGAAAGTCGAGCCCAATCCGGGTGGTTACTGCCTGTCAGTGACGACCAGATCGAGGAACGTTCGAGAATCCGCCCAGTGGCGCGATCGCGTACCAGCAAGCTGCCCATCCCGCTCGAACTGTTCGACTGTGTCTCGACCAGATAGCGTGGCAACAGCCGCAGTTCGGCATCCTCCGCCCAGCCATACACTGCTCGCACCACGTTCGACGGATCTCGCAGTTCAATGGGGCCAGTGGCCGGACGAACGGCTTTCCATCCTTCAGGAAACTCGGCAACAACCTCGTGGCCAGCTTCCCTCACCCATCTCACCCGTAAAATGCGCGCTATCGCGTCGCACAAGTGGGACAGCGACGCGTAGCCGGCAGGCAAAGCGATCGCGCTCGGTAGCGTGATCAGATTGTCTTTCCAGAGCCGGGGTTCGTCATCGGCGCGCTGGGCCGTATCGAACGCGCTGGCTTCGAATGGATTCACCGGCCGGCCCGACATGCTCGTGTTCCCGCTTGGTAATCCCGTAAAGAGACGCTCCGCGTCCTGACGGGTAAGTTTTGGTTTCCCGCGTTTCATGAGATCTTTGTACAGTTCCTTTCCTATCAATGGTCGAAGAGCGGCTACCCTACTCAGATGGCGAGCAGGTCGGGCTGAATTAGGAACGCTGCAGGATCGTTACCGAGCCATGCTGGCTGTCGGCCCCTGCCAGACCAGGTTTTACCTGTAGCAGGGTCGCGGTACTTCGGAACGGTCGACATGCGCCTCGAGTTGCGCTTATGCCCTTTCTCTTGCAGATCCAGAATGCTGAGATCGAACTCCTTCATCAGGGCCTTGATCTGTCCGATCGCCGCTTCACGTTCGGCTTCGCGAGCGGCGTTGATTTGCGCATCCAGTGCCTCTCGTTGCGCAATTAGAGCTAGGTAGCCCGTCGGTTTCGAGTTCATGTTCTCTCTTTTCCTTGCGCCGGCATGGCCGGCGTTTTCCTGGTTGCTGTTACCGAGCATGGAGCCCGCAGTCCCGAGCGCGTCCTTCATGCGCTCCTCGGCCGCGAGTTCCTCCTCCTCGGCGGTTATCGCGACCCACTGGTAACCGCAAGTACGGTCGACATGATAGAAGTCGCCGGACAGCTTGTCGTTGTAGCCCATTGGACGATCGACTGCCGCGCATTCCTTGCAGGCCACTCGATCCCAGCAAAGGTAGCTGCCGGACGGGAGCGTCATGGCTTTTCCTTCCTATAGTTGGCGAACGTTCACCAGAGCGGAGCGATCATTGGTTCGACATCGCTGTATCGTTACGTAACGACGTTCCATCAGCACCGTACAACTCGCAGTCATCGCCCTGCACCCGAGCCCCGAGCTTCTGGGCTATCGCCCACATTTTGACGAGTATCTCAGCATCCGGATTCTTGACGACAACGTCACCTCTGCCGAAGTCAAACCACGCCATGTTCCCATTGGCTGCATGGCCCGAATACGCTACCCATACAGCCAGCCCTTCGCTTTCCATGCGAAGGAC
Source organism: Burkholderia sp. RF2-non_BP3 (assembly GCF_001522185.1). Taxonomy (NCBI): domain Bacteria; kingdom Pseudomonadati; phylum Pseudomonadota; class Betaproteobacteria; order Burkholderiales; family Burkholderiaceae; genus Burkholderia; species Burkholderia sp. RF2-non_BP3. The sequence goes on from NZ_LOSU01000066.1 coordinate 11,387, forward strand.
TGCTCCGCTGCCAACCTTGGCTTCGGCGTATCCGTCGAGGCGCATTTCTTCGTCCGACGCTATAAGAGATCGCCACTCGTAAATGTCGATCTGCGGTTCGTCGTCTAACCAATTCGTTTTGCGCGTGATGTGAACGTCGTATCCCATAGGCTCGCTTTCCTACATCAAGACAAGCTTGTGGTCGCTATCTCGCTGAAGATCGCGAATCATTCGAAGGACTCGTTCGCCCCCGGCCTGACGGTCGATCACCTGCCCGCGCAATACGCAGTTCTGGACTCGCGCAAAATAGATCTTTTCTTCGGGTCGGGTTGGTTCGATACCCCGAGAGCAGTTCCGCCATTTCGGCTGCGGACACATCGAGCTCTTCCAATTCCGTGAAACGGTTAAAGCGAGTTAATGGCTCGATCAAAGCTACCGTTTCATTAACCGCCCTCAGTTGCAGCAGGAAGTCCCTCTGAGATTGCGGCGTCTCAGCCACACGGTATGCAACGAGCAATCTTCGGATTAAGGCCGATACAGCCGACCGGGCATTGCTCGCAATCTCAATGGTGTTGTCCATAGTTTTCCTAACCGCGTCGGCTTGGCGCGCCATACACGAAGTTATTGTCGATCCATCGCTTGGCCCACTCGATACCGCGTTCGTAGGCTTGCGCTCGATACACGCGGTTGCCGAGGTCAGTGAAAATGAAGCGCTCGTCGCCTCGTGAAACGATGACGCCTGAAACGAAGAGCCGCTGATTCGCAAGAATGGTCGGTGATGCCTCGATCTTCCAGCCCCCGTACTCCGAAAACCGCTTCACTCGCTTCATGGCAGCCTCCAGACGCAACTTCGTCAACGTTTTCCTTGGGTTTAGCGCCCGCGCCCATTGGGGCTATCGAACATTTCTACAGCGCGGCCCCGCGGAAAGTCCCTTGCAGCCAGTCCTGCCAGTCCCATGCATACGCACATTCACCTTCGCCGTCGAGCGCCGGGCAGGCGGAGCCGCGCAATGCAATGAGAAAACGGTCTAGCCACGGCTGCGGAATATCGCTCAAGCGTACGGCGAATGCCCGACCTGCGCGTTCGACAAGTGGCACGGTGCACTAACTCGATGCTCATGAAACCGCTCCCGTTCAAATATCGGTGCCGGGCGTCGATGGCGGTTCCGGATCTTCCAACTTCTGGGTCAGATCGCGAGCGAGCAGCTGGCGCACCATGCCGATGAAGTCCTCTGCCTGCCCAACCGCCCAGAGGGCCTTGTCAACCACGATCGATTCGACGGCATAGTCTGCGATTCCGCGCAAGCTCTCAACCTCGCTCAGAGCCCTACCAAACTCCGGTTGAATAAGCCCGCTCCTCACCAACTTCAAGCCGAACGCGGCGATTAGCCCGCTATGGGTCTCTGGCGACTTCTCCACGCCACTACCCAACAACGCCGCGTGCGGCATCAAACATCGCGTAGTACGCACGATTACACGCGCCCTCGTAGCCTCCGGCTTTGAGTAGCACACGCGCCTCTTCGAGTACGCGGCCCGCCTTCGCCATGTAGTCCTTGTGCGTCTTGCTCACAGCGGAATATCCTCACGACGAATGTTCTCAATCAGTACCGGATTGCTGAACAAATCAGGATGCTCCATCTCATCCTCCCAAAGCGGCAATGCTCCGACTAGAACACCGGTTTCGAGCAGCACGTCGAAGGACGTGCCCGCCATATCGAGTGCAATATCGGTGCGCTCCCCATGCTCGCCACGAAGAATGACGGCAATGTCTGCATCGCTCTCGTCGGTGTCGTCGTGTCGAGCATGACTGCCAAAAAGAATGGTTCGGCTTACCGAATAACGGACCGCGATGCGCTTCAGAAAAACATCTGCCGCGCGGTCTGTTAACGGGTCAACAGACGAATTCATCAGGGAAATCTCCGGGGTCATGCCTCTCATGTTGGGTGTTTATGTACACCATTTCGACTCGCATTATTCAGTTTCTTCAATGCCTTCTCGAGCGCTTCAACAGCCCAGTCGTGACAGGTCCGTGCGCGCGACGTATCCGGATCGCAAGTCCACGACTTCACGGCATTCACGCTGCACGGGCGGCTGGTTTGCTTCGCAATGAGCCTGGCAGCTTCGCCCTGCGATCCAGCGAGCGTGCACAGTTCGCGCATGCGGGCACGGTTGCCCATCGTTAGTGGTAACGATAACGTGTTCATGTACACCAATATATCATTGGATTTCCGGTCCGGCACACGTCCTGTGTTTCCAGTATTCGCCGTCGGTACATGAGCCAGTACTGCGAAGTTCCTCGTCAGTCCGAAAACGGCCCGCCAAGTTCCGCCATTGCTTCGCGACGCGCCAATCTGGAAACCTCAAGATAGGGCGCGACGTGATCGAGGTGGACATGGCCGAGCAGTAACTGCACCGTTTCAATCGAGTGGCCCTGTACAACACGCCGACTCGCGAAAGTCCGGCGACCTGAGAGGCTTGAAAACCCCGACCGAAACCAGCGGCGCGGTACAACCCGGTCACATAGTTCTGAAGGCTGTTTGCCGCGAGATATTCGACCGTTTCGCCGTCGTAGTTGACGCGACGCTTCACGCTCAGTTCGTAGCGTGTGCCCTTGTGCGTCAAGATGAGCAGCACATTAGGCATAAGTCCCTGCCACTTGCTCCGGTCGAGCGCCGTCACCGTACCGCGCTTCCAGCGCCATTCGATGTAACGCCCCAGGGCAGCGACGGTTTTGGGATGACTCAGATAGACGCAACGGGCCTTCGAGCCTTTGGTAATCGCGCCTCGAAGGCTCACTTCCTCGCAGAGACGGCCGGACGGCAACAGCACGTCGGCCACCTCGAGTTGGGCGATCTCGGACACACGCATGCCGCATGTGAATCCGAGCAACAGCACGAGCGTGTCGCGCTCAGAATGCCGGCTCGTCGCGTCAGTGACGCGCAGCAGGTGCCGGATCTGTGAGGGGGAGGGTCTTTGGACGCTTCGGTTCCATCGTTTCTCCATCTCGGAATATGCTCGGTTTCGAGCCTGTTACGAGAGAGACGGTGTGGCGCTCCTTTTCAGTGTAACCCGCGCCGTACCTCGCGTCCTCGGAAAAAGCCGGCAGAACCCCTCGCCAACCTTTTCGACTGAACGCCAAATCCGCAAAGTGCTGTCCTCCTGTCTAGCCAGCGTTTCAGTGATGTAGCTTTCTCGGCTACCATCCTGCGGATTTCCAACAAACTCCAGAACGAATATGTTGACTGATATCGAGGCCCTTCAGGCTCAGTTGCGTGAATTGAACAACCGCCTCGTCGATGCGAAGCGTGAGGAGAAGCGTGCCGCATTGGACGCAATTCGCGACCAGGTTGCACTGTACGGCATCACGGAGGAGGAGCTTTTGTCGGCCACGGGATTCCGCAAGCCACGCAAACGCCGTGCTGCTGCGAAATACTACGACCCATCCTCGGGTAAGGAATGGTCGGGGTTCGGGCCCCGTCCGAAATGGCTGGAGGGCAAGAACCTCGACGACTACCTAGTCAACCGAACGGGGAAGACATGGTGGCCGGGCGAGTAACCTGACGGGGACGCGAAACGTCGCGGCGCCCAGATACTGCCTGTCGACGTCAACGTGAGCACATGGGATTGCGCTATCGAAGGGGGGGCGACGTCGGCGCCGGCGCACCTGGGCTTCTCACGCCTAAACAGCATGGGCGAAGACACGGCCATTCGCGTCGAGCTCGCGCGAATGGCCTTCGTTCGCTCACCAACAGCAATCGACGCGCGGCGCTATAGCTGGCCGCCGCCAGCGTGCCCGGGCGGGGTCTGCTGCACGGCACCGAACGTGACGACGTAGTGCCGGCGGTGCCTCAAACGACCGAGGGTGCGGGAATCGTGACGGACTTTCGACCGATGGGCTTCACTCTTGGCCGGCATCCGCTGGCGCGGCTGCACGATCGCCTGAAGCCGGCCAAACCAACTGGCAACGCTGCGCAGCGGATAGGTTGCGCGCGCGTGCGGCCTGGTCACGGTTCGACAGCGGCCGGGTACCGCCAACGGTGTCCGATTCATGACGCGTGAGGATGAGACGGGTCAGGTGAACGTAATCCTCCGACCTACGCTGCTAGAGACGTATCGAAGGGAAGCACTCGGCGCCATAGTACTCGCCGTCTACGGCGTTTGGCAGACGGACGGCAAGGTGCGGCATCTGATCGCCCGCAAGCTCGTCGACCGGACCGAGCTACGCGGGGCGCTGCTGACGACCGTGAGAGAGTTCTGCTGAATGATTCGGGTACCGGCCGACGCGCTCGCGTGGAAGGTTCAACGTACATCGAGACCGGAACTTGACTTCCTGACTCCCTCGCTATGCTGGTCGATATTGATTCACCAACCACGATCGGAGAGATTATGTCGACCTACCAGGAACTTCTCGCGAAACGGGCCGCGCTCGAAGCAGAAATCGACGCTGCCAAAGACGCGGCACGGACAACACCCCTGTCCGACGTACGCCAACTCGTTAGTGAATTCGGAATCAGTTCGCGCGAGATCTACGGTACACATCGGAAGCACCCGCGTCGCCGTCCCGATGCCAAGTACCGCGATCCCGAAACCGGCGCAACATGGAATAGCCGAGGCCGCCCGCCAGCGTGGATCGATGGCAAAGACCGCGTGCTCTTCAAAATTGATCAGCGCGGCGCCCGGTCTTGAACTTCTACGGAACGCTGGTTACATTCACAGTGCATTCCGGCCGCCTGCGGCGCCAGGCTTTCGCGTGGCAGGCCGCTGCACCCTCTCATCGTCGACCGCTATGAATCTTGCCCCAACCGATGGTCGCCCCGGTTCGGAATTCGACCCAGTCTGGTACGAGCACGCGCTCGAACTTGCCTCGGACGATCTGCGACGCATCGCGACCTTGCTCGCGGAACACTACATCAACGCCGGCCTCGCACATGCCTTGAGCTGGACACTATTGCTTGAGCTCGAAGAGCAAGCGTTTTCCGATTTGGCCTTTCTGAGCCGCAATGACTCAGTGGTCGTCGATGCTCTACCGCGCATCGGACCGGCTACGATGCCGGGCGTTGATTTCAATGGCCTCATCGACTGGAGTAAGTCGGATCCGTCGCTGCCGATTGTCTATCGGTGCGTCCGAGAGCTTCTGGTGGGTACGCCCACATCCGGGAACGGGAAGGACGCGGCGTGAACGACGCGTTCTGTGCGCTCAACAGGGTGCGTACCAGCGTCCATGTGCAAGCGCGGGTGGACGGTTGCCCCTCCTTTTTGCAGACAGGTGACGCGAATCGTAGATTCGCGTTATGCTTGAGGCAGGCAATATTCAGTATATAAGATCGCATGGACGAACCGACTCTCTGGCTATCGGGACCAACCGAGGCCTATCGGCAATGGCAACGCACGGAAGCCGCCGGCGCCAATCGCCGCGCGTTCTCGCCGCGGTCGATCGTCCAGCACGAAGCCATGTTCGAACGCTTCATGCGCCACCTCGCCGCCGCGCAGCGGTCGCTGACCACCTTCGGTCCGGACCACCTTGAATCGTTCTTTGCTGACCTCGATCGTCGGTGCAAGCCAGGCACCACGACACGTCTGCGGTACCAGAAGCTCCTCGACAGGCTCGGCCGACATCTTGTCGACGTCGGCGTGCGCGAGACCAATCCAGCGGCCGCCTATACGCTGACGCAGGCCTGGCCAGAGGATGAACCCGTCCCGGTGTACCTTCTCGAGGCCGATGACCATCGACTGCAGGCGTCGGTCCGAGCCGTCGACGGGCTCGACGATCGCGCGTTGCGTAATCGCGCCATCGTTGGTCTATTGCTCTCAACCGGCATAACCGCGCAGGAAATCCGGCAGGCGGCCGCCGTCGACCTCGACCTGTCGCCGGCGCGGCCACACCTCCGTATACCGAAGCGCGGCCCGCGCGAAGCACGCCGGGTCAACGTTGACGAATTCGCGGAACCCGCGCTCGCGCGATGGCAGAACCTGTCCGCCGCCGCCGACAGCCCACTACTGTTCCCGTCACCCCGTGCAGGCGGGCCAATGACCGACGAGTTGCTCGGCCGCATCGTTCGAGACGAGCTCCTCACGATCAACGTTCGGCTCCCCGATATGAGCCCGCGCACCCTGCGGAACACGTTCGCCAGGCGCCTGCTGCTCGCCGGCAGAAGCAACAACGACGTCATGCATCTGTTGGGCCTCACGAGCCAGCGGACCGTGATCCGCATTCGGGCGACGATCCCGTGCGGGCCTCAAGCTGCACCCCAGACTTGACTTCCTCTCCGCCTCGATAGCCTGAAAAAGCCAGCACATTCGCTGGCTTTTTCGCTATTGGAGCATTCACTATGGACCACGTAACGCACTACACTGACCTCGCCTACTTCGCGAGCGGTAGCATCGCCGTCTGCTGCTACCGACTGTTTACACTCTCATCGGATCCGACGCAGGTCATCATTCAGATCGACAATTGCGGCGCCCCAAAGGACGTCCTGATCACCGATCACATCGTCCGCGACGGAATCCTCAACCGGATCGCCGATCGCGACCTGACGGGCATCCCGTGCGACATGCTTTGCGTCGCGTTGACCGAGGCAGGCCAACATCACATCGCCTTCGTCGAAGCCGATCTCGAGGACTACATTCATCGCGGTTATCCGTATGAGCGATCGGCTCAGCCCGCCGCACGTGGCCGACATATTGACCGCATCTCGATCAATTCGCGTGACCTGGTGGTCGGGCGGGCCCGCCTGCAAACCGCGCGTGCAACCCCAACGCCCGCAGCAGACCGTCTCGCGGCCATCCTCGACCGGCCACCGACCGCGTAAGCTCCAAATACGCGGACGGACAGCTCGGTAAGACCATGACGATGGGTTGAATCGTTGAGAACATCGCGCTCGCGTTGGTCCCGCCATGACGTACCCAGTCCGATAGGCAATAGCAAAGGAGGCAGCAGGCAGAAAAAACCCGGCGCAATACGCACCGGGTTTGGTTCCAGAGGGTCTGGGCTTCACGCCGCTTGCGAAACAGGTCAACGGGCGCCAGGTTCAGCATCGTGAGGTGCTTCGTATTCGAGATCGCATGGTGGACCAGATGTCGGTCGAGTTCGACCGGCGTAAGGTTGAGCCGGTCCGCGCGGGTGAATCCCAACCATTTGCCGGCACACGCCGTGGCAAGGAATGCGAGAGCGAGCAGCGCGGCATTGGCGACGATCAGTCCACAAAGCGCTGCCCGGAAACGGTGTGCCAGATGCCTTCGTTTACAGCTTCACTGAAAGCGACACAAACAACCATCAGGATCGAGCCTTGATCGACAAACTTCAGCATCTCGCGGTGCGTGTCGATCAGTCGGCCTACGAGGGGTCTCGACATCTGTCCGGCGACAAACGGCACGAGCAGTTGCAGCACAATCTTGCCGACCGTATCCCATGCAGAGCCAGCGTGGCCACCGCCATCCGCCACCAGTATGCCGACGAGCGCGAGCGTGATGAAGATGCCGAGCAGGCTCGATACCAAAGCCGCACACACGGCCGCCGGTACATTGCCTTTGGCCATTGAAGTGAATGCAATGGACGACTCCACCGTGGACGACAGCATGCAGAGGAACCGTATGCCTGTATAGAGCGAGGGCGTGACGAACGGTGCGACGATGGGTTTCAGCGCCAGGCCCAACAACGGAAACAGCGCGAACGTACTGAGCAGGACCACGGCGTGAAGACGCCAATGCGTGATGCCGGCTACGATTGCTTCGCGCGAGAGCTTGGCGCCATACAGGAAGAACAGCAGCCCGATCGCGAAGGTCGTCAAGCCATTGAAACCAATCGCGACTATGCCGCGGCATAGCAGCAGACTGGCGATGACCACCGTTCCGATGAGCGCCAGGGTGAAGTTGTCGGGAAGAAATTTGGAGCGGGTCATCGATTGTTCACAGGCTCGGGAAGGGACTCAGTGGTGCTGAGAGCTCAGCATTCGAGCATCTCGCGGCGTGCCCCTCCCCGAACGCCCGGCAGCCGAAGCTTTCACTCGGGCGAAGTCCGATGCGTTTGGGCGCTAGACGCACCGATTTCAGGGAGTCAGAAAGCGTGCGCGCATCGGCTTGAGAACCGCGATCGCAAGCAGCGCCGTGGCGATGTCGAGCGCGATGGCCGACGCGAATACCGGTACCCAACTGCCCGCGTGCTGGTGCATGAGGGCGGCAAGCGGACCGCCGAAGATCGAGCCGATGCCCTGCGAAATGTAGAGCCAGCCGTAGTTTTCTGTCGCGTGACGCGTGCCGAAGGTATCCGTCAGCGTCGACGGGAACAGTGAAAAGATCTCCCCCCAGCCAAAGAACACCAAGCCGGAGAACAGCACGAACAGCACCGCGTTGTCGCGCGTGAGCAGCCACAGGGTCATCGCGATGCCCTCGAGGCCGAACGCGACGAACATCGTGTTTTCCCGTCCGTAGCGGTCAGAAATCCAGCCGAAGAGCGGCCGGGTCAGGCCGTTCGTCAAGCGGTCGATCGTCAGCGCGAGCGGCAGCGCGGCCATGCCGAATACGACGGCAGTCGTCATGCCGAAGTCGCTGGCGAAGAAAGCCATTTGCGACGTCACCATCAAGCCGGATGTCGACATCATCGTCATCATCGCGAACATCAGCCAGAAGACGGGCGTCTTGAACATTTGCGATGGGCTCAGATTTCTTGTCGACGATTGGGCCGTCAGTCCGGCCACGCCGTCCGCGGACGGTGCCACGCGCAGCCCTTGCGCCGCGAGGAAGCCGACGACGGCGAACCCGATGCCGAACATCCACAAGGTCGTGTCGACGCCATGTGCCTGCAGCGACGCGGAAATCGGGAACGTGGTGACGATCGCCCCCATCCCGTAGCCCGCGGCCACCGCGCCGGCGGCAAAGCCGCGACGTTCCGGGAACCAGCGGACCATCAGGCCGACGACACCGATATAGACGATTCCTGTGCCGAGGCCGCCCACGATGCCATAGGTGAGATACAGCGTCGACAGGCTGCTCGCGTGAGATGCGAACAACCAGCTGAGACCGGACAGGGCCGTGCCGATCGAAATCAGCGTCCGCGGCCCGAAGCGGTCGATGAGTTTGCCCTGGAATGGCGAAAAGAACGTCTGCAGCACGATCAGCAGCGAGAACGTCACCTGCAGTTCCGGCAACGCAACGCCGAGCTTGGCGGCCAGCGGCTTGGCCATCAGCGTCCAGACGTACTGGGGGCTCGAGATGGTCATCATGCAGACGATGCCGAGGGTGAGTTGAAGCCAGCGGCCGCGTGTCGTGGACGACGACGCGTTCGCAACGCGGGCAGCCGTCGTAGTTGGCAAAGGGGAAGTCATGTTGCTCTCCGTTTGGTGGATGCCTGCAATCGGGCAGGCGCGGACGTACGGCGTCCTCCGGGCCGGCAGGCCGGATACGCAACAACGTCGATTGAAAAAGGGCGTGCTGGCGCCTACCAGCCCGCGGCGGCTCCGTCGCTGCGGGGGTCGTAGCCGGCTTCGATCAGTCCGTTCGCATACCTGACGATTGCGCCGGCGTGCCCCATCGCCTCGTCGTACGGCTGCAGCACTTCAACCGCATGGCCGAACGCCTCGAGTGCCGCGATCGTCCAGGGCGGGAAACGCGCTTCGAGTTTGAGCGTGTCGGTCGACTGCCCCCACGTGCGGCCCAACAGCCAGCGAGGCGCATCGATCGCGGCCTGTGGGTTCCAGCCGAAATGCGCGATGCGCGAGAACACCGCACTTTGCGACTGCGGTTGCCCGTCGCCGCCCATGTTCCCGTACACCATGGTGCGACCGTCGCTTAGCCGCGCGAGGGCAGGATTGAGCGTATGGAACGGCCGGCGCGCGGGTGCGAGCGAATTGAGTGCGGTCGGGTCGAGTGAGAAACTGCATCCGCGGTTCTGCCAGTTGATGCCCGTGCCGGGCAAGACCACGCCGCTGCCGAATTCGTGATAGATGCTCTGGATGAAGCTGACCGCGACGCCGTTGTCGTCAATCACACCGAGCCATACCGTGTCGCCTGGGCCGCGACCTGCGCCCCATGGCGCTGCATGGGTCGGGGACACCTGCCGGGCCATCTCGTCGAGGGCTGCCGGTTCGAGCAGCGTCGACGGGTCGATGCACATGTAATCGGGATCGGTGAGATGGGCGTCGCGTACGCCGAATGCCAGCTTGGTGGCCTCGACGCACGCGTGCACGAACTCGGGGCCGAGCGGATCCATCTTCGCTGGCGACAGGCGGTCGAGGATGCCGAGGATGAGCAGCGACACGAGCCCTTGCGTGGGCGGCGGCATGTTGTAGAGCGTGCCGAGCGAGTGCTGGAGTGCGAGCGGAACGCGCAGCCGTGCCTCGTGCCGCTCGAGATCGGACAGCGCGACTGGCGAGCCGAGTGTCTGCAGGTCGGTTGCGATGCTGCGTGCGACGTCGCCACGGTAGAAGTCATCAAGACCCGCGTTAGCTAGCTGCTCGAGCGTCGCGGCGAGTCGCGGTGCGGTAATCTGGTCGCCCGTGGCGGGACCCCGTCCGTCGCGCAGGAAGGTGCCGGCGAAGCCCGGGATCGGTGTGAGTTCAGCGAGCCGGCTTTCGATGCAGCGTGCGTGGCTCAGGGTCACGGGCATCCCGGCTTTCGCATAATGAATCGCGTCTTCGAGCAGGCGTTTGACGGGCAGCTTGCCGCCGAGTACGTCTCGGGACAATCGGTGCGCCTGATCCCAGCCCGACACGGTGCCGGCAACCGTGTTGGCTGCGAGCGGGCCGCGAGCGGGAATGGCGGCAAGACCGCGCGAGCGGTATGCATCGATGTGCGCGGCCAGCGCGGCCGCGCCGCACGCCTCGATGCCGATTGGCTCGGCCCCGGGTCGGGAAATCAGCCAGAAGCCATCGCCTCCGATGCTGTTCATATGCGGGTAGACCACCGCGATCGTTGCCGCGGCAGCAATCATGGCTTCGACGGCGTTGCCGCCCTCACGAAGAATCGCCAATGCGCTTTGCGATGCGAGTGCGTGCGGGGCGACGGCCATACCGCGCGTTCCGCGCGTCGGGTTCAGATAAGCGGAATACATGTTGGGCTCGATATGCTTGTATACAAGCATATCAAGCAAACCATGTGCCAGCATGCCGTGATGCGACAAACCCTTGCTGCGCCTGGCGCGCGCTTGAACATTCGGGCGTCGATGCCCGGAGGCGGGGCGGTTACGCCGGTCCTCTTACCCTCGGTGGTGCATACGGCACGCTATCCGGCCTTTTCGCGGTGCGTGCATGTTTCAGGCGTTCGGCCGTCATCGTTCGAACGGCAACACGACTGCCTTCAATGTGTCGCGCGATCAGGGCAATGGCGCGGTCCTTGTCACCAGCACGGATCGCGTCGAGGATGGCGATGTGTTCGTCGTAGGTTTCGTCGATGCAGTCGCCGCGTACGAGGTCGAGGCGCCGCACGACGCGAATGCGGTCAGTCACACGCTGCATCACGCTGGTGAGTTCCGCATTGTCGGCAGCCCAGATGAGCGCCTGGTGAAAGGCTTCGTCGAGCGCCACCATTTCTCGTCCGTTACGAAGCCGCTGAGCGGGCGGCACCGTCCAGACATGCTCAAGCCGCTCCAGCAAGGGCAAGACGTCAGGTTGTACGGCGCCGTCTTGGTCAAACAGCTTCGACACGGCAAACGTCTCGATCAGCTGACGCATTTCGTACAGATCGTCGAAGCGCTTGAAATCGATCGGCACGACTTCCCATCCGCCCCTGACGTAACCGCGCATGAGTCCGTCGCTCTGCAGGCGCAGCAATGCCTCTCGCGCGGGCGTGCGCGACACGCCGAAGCGTTCTGCGATGCTGGCTTCCGTGACGCGATCACCGGGCAGTAGATGCATGTCGAAAATGTCCTCGCGGACGCTGACATAGACGAGGTCGGCGCGCGATGACGGCGTGGAGTCTGGGGCGTTCACGCGTTAGGTATAGACAAATAGGATGAAAGAAACGTGCATATCTGGTCCAGTCAGATTGGAGGATCTGGTGGCATCTTCGGCCGATGCGGAACCGATTTGATTGTCAACTGAGAAATTATGCCTGACTCGTGGCCCCAAGGAAGAGTCGTGGAATTCATCGGTAGCCCCATCCCCATCTGTACGATCCACGCTTCGCCACGCGCGAGCAGGAGCAGGCGCGGCACTCGATTAGCGAATACACCGAGATCTTCCACAACCGGCAACGTTCGCAGGCGAGCCTCAGATTACCAGTCACCGGTCGCATTCACTCAGCGCTTCTATCTGAATCAGGTCGCTGCTTAACCCGTTGGCCTCCACTAATTCCGTCCGATCTCACCCGTGTCGACGAACTACTGCCTTGGAATGTGGTCGACAGACTGACGTTGATCAGCTCGCATGGCACTGCCTGACTGCTTCATGGATCCAGATGGATCGTGCCCACGATCGTGGATCATGGGCACGATCTCACGTGATCCTCACGGAACTCCCCAAGCTCTCACATCATGCCCCGCGCGCGCGAATATGGAACTGGTCGCGCCGAGCCGCTTACCAATCCCCAACGTCTTGAAGCGTTTAAGAATTCCTAGTAGTAATCTTTCGACAGTCTTTATTCCCCCTGCCTTTCGTCCGCGTGATTACTTCGACTCCGATCGATCGCACCTTAGGTGCTGGGGAAGCAGAAAGGTTGTCGAAAATAAAAAAATGGCCCCACTCTCTTACGAGAGCGGAGCCGTTGGTCAGGGGTTTAGATGCAGGGCTTGGGGTGCCCGGCCGGAAAGGTGTGGACTTGGCCATCCTTGCAGATGACCGCGTCCATTCTCATGGGTGGCCGCTCATTCACGGCGTCCTGCGAAGCCACCGCGTAGCGCAGGGCAGGCACCGACGGCTCCGAACCGCCGTGCATTGCAATCAACAGCATCACCATGTTCGTCATCCCGTTCATCGAGCGATCCTCGTCGACGATTCAGAATGCCACGACAGCCGTAGCCGCCACCGTCACCCAACGCCCGTTGACCAGCACGTCGCACAGCCGCGAGCCGTTCAGCTCGTAGACGTGTTCCGTACCCATGCGAATGGGCTTCGGGCGGATCGAAATCGTGAGGCTTCGAATCAGAGCAGCCGGATTGGACTTCAGATTCATTGCGTTCCTCGAAAAGAAAAAAGGCGAGGAACGCCCCTGTGGGGAACGTTCCCCACCAGGGTTAAAAATGTGTGCTGCACTACCTCGCGAGTGCGGCCACGTCGATGACCGCATCGGCCTCCGCAATCAGGTCGGGCGTTTGCGAGATGAAAAACTCCCGCGCATACCCACCCTGACGCAGCACCTCGCGCTTCATACGTATGAACTGCACCTTGCGATCGGGATCAAGCGGTCCATCCGACTCGTCGCTGAACAGCGTCTCGTACGGTTGTCCCGCGTTACCCGCGTTATAAAGGGCGACGCCGCGTGTCAGGCATTCGTTGATCCACACCTTCTGACCACCGGACATCACGCCGACCGCTTTGCTGCTGTCGCTTTCGGCGTCGTGCACGAGGATTTCAAATCCCTCGCGCGTTTCACCGTTGGCCAACGTGCGCTGCGTCTGGATCTCGACCGTGAATCGCGTGCCGTAGCACGCGAGCAGCAGGTCGTTCACCGTCTGCGTCAGTGCCGGGCCAGCGTCGTCGATCGTCAGCGCGATCACGCCGTCATTGCCCAGCCCTTTCGCCAACAGCTTCCACTTCGCGATCTCGTCCGAGATGCGCTCTGCGAGTGCCTGCGTCGCCGAAAAACCCTCAAGCTCGCGCTCGAGCGTCACCAGCGTCGTTTCTCCCGTAGCCTGACTCCGGATCAATGCTTCGATCCTGGCGTCCAGCCCCGTACAGGTCTCACGTCGAGCGGCCAACTGGCGATCGACATCCGCAATCGCTTGCGCCACATCGACCAAAGCCAGGCGCGACACCTCGGCCTCGACCTCCCGCAACAAGCCGTTGAGCCGCGCCGTCTCGGTCTCCCGACGTTTCGACGCCTCGCCTCGCTCAACATCGAGCGATTCGAGTTCCGCGTGGCCCTGTCGCATCCCGTTTTCAGCTGCGTCGAGCAGCGGCTTTCGGGCAGCAAGTTCGGTAGCGCGTTGAAGCGCCTGCTGGGCAGCCGTGATTTCCGCATTGACGCGCTGCAGTTCCGCGCGCTTTGCAGACAACGCCGCGACAGCAGGTGCCAGTTGATCCAGTTCCGCCTTGTGGCCGCGGTACCGGCCCCGAAGGTCATTCAACGAGATGGTCTGGACGTCCACCTGCTGTGCCGCGCTCCTCGCTTGCGCGAGCAACGGGCACGTCACGTGAATATCCATCCCCGCACACGGCACCGATCCGATGACTGCCGATTGCTCAGTCAGGGTCTTGATCAGATCGGCTTTGGTCGTGCCCTCCGATTGCAGGCTGGAGAGCGTCGACCCGACGGTTACTGCCCGCAGTCGCTTCGCGTCGAGCTCGTCGATCGCGCGCTGCAGGGGTTCGATCAGAGCCTCGGCCTTTCCAAGACGAAGCTGCACCTCGTCACGATCTACTGCGGCGCTAAGAATGGGCTCACGCTGCCGAACAACCGCTACGTGGCCGGCGATCGTGTTACGAATCGTCGTCGCACGCTGCAAGAGCCGTTGCTGCTCCGCTTGTCCGTCATGCTCCAATACACGAAGCGAGGTCTGCAGCTCGGTCCGACGCGCACCCAGTTCTCCGAGCCGCGCCGCCGCACCTGCGTTCTCGCCTTGCTTGGCAACCAGCACGGCGTGCTGTTGCATCAGCGTTACGATCTCTGCCTGGGCTGTCGTGCGCTTCTCGCGCGCGGCTGCGATCTCCGAAACGTCCTTCGCGATCGCCTTGCGCGTTTGATCGACCCGCTCACGCTTTCCAGAAAACGCCGCGAGATCCTGCTGCACCACACCGAGTTGCCGGGCCAGCACCTTTGCGACATCTGCCGCCTTCGTCGACAAAGCGCGGAGGTGATCGATTTTCAGCAGCTGAGCGAGCAACGCCTTGATCTCGCTCGCAGCGTACGACGCCAGCGGTCGGCGGTTCTGCGCCGAAAACACGCTCGTGAAGAACGATTCGAGCGAACCGCAGATCGCATCGACACATCGATCGTAGGTTTCACCTTTGCCGTCCGACACGGTTCCGTCCGGCAGCGATACCGGCCGCCACTCACCATCGGTCGATTGATAGAACAGGAAGTAGTCCGCCTTGCCGGTCTTGCCAGGCTTGCGGAATGCGAAGGTTGATCGATAGCGCAAGCCATCGTGCTCCCATTCGAACTCCTTGCGCGCCTGCACCCCGCAGATGTGATCCCAGTACGAGAACGCATCGACCGAGAGCTTCGACGCGCGCGACGGCATGATCCGGTACGGATGGATGTTGTCCATAATCGTCGTCTTGCCGGCGCCGTTCGGCCCCGTCAACGCGATCAATCCGTTGGGCAGTGACGCCAGGTCGAGTTCAACACTGTCGCGTTTCATCCCGTCCCGCACGCCATGGAACCCTTCGAGCAACAGTTTCAGTGGTCGCATGACTGGATCTCCGGGAGCGTGATGGGCTGCAGATAGTCGTCAGGCAGGAATGGCACATCATCGTCGTCGATCGTCAGCGTCGGCTCGGGCCGGGAAGCGGGCTTGCCCAACGTGCCATCGACGGCGGCCTGCACTGTCCCACAGAGGCGACGGAACGCGTCCGACGTCTGCTTGAGCACCGAGTCCCAATCGGGACAACCCGTGAGGATCTGCAGCTCGCGACCTGACCATTGACCCGAGTACCCCGAGTCGAACGACCAGAGCAGGTTCTGCAGCTCGACGCCCGGCGTGACCACGATTTCGGCCTGGTCGGCTTCGATCACATGGGTCAGGACGAACAGGCCATCGCGTTGCGCGATGACGGCACCGCGCTGAACACCGAACGGTTGATGAAAGAGGGCTGCAGTGCACCCGCCGTGGTCGACAAGGCGCTTCTGCAACGACTTGGCGTCGGTGGACGCGGTATAGGATTGCGCCCAACGGACGCCAGCAGGATAGAGACCAAACATGAGCACACTCCAGAATTGAGACGGAGTGCGCCCCTGACGGGAACACGTCCCGTCCGGGTAGAAAGAAAATGGATGCAGCTGCTGCGTTCGATGCGCCAACGGGCGCGGGGTGAACCTTGTTTCGATAGCCACACGGGCTATCGGAACACGGCTGTGTTCGAATGGACGGAAGACGCTCCGTCGTTGAGCGGCATTACGCCGCGAACAGATCGTCGTTGAGCCAGGCCGGCTCACCGGCGCCCGTCGCAGCATCCACCCCGTGCGCCACCGTGGTGGCCAGCGACAGATCCGACGCGACGCTTGGCGCGCTGAACTGATCACCGGTGGACTCAGCGGTGTCGGCTAAACGCGCCAGGATCGCTTGCGCGATCGCGTCCGGTTCGCCAGTCTCGAGCAACTGCAGCCGATCAACCAGCGAGACCGCATCGACGTCGGCCAGCTCACACCAACGGGTCAACTTCGCGTCGACCGTCGGCGCCGTGCTGATCCCTTCTGCCCGGCTGCGCATGACAGGCAATACGCGAGGCTCAAGCTTTACGCCGGCGGCCGTCGAGAACATCGCTTCGATCGCCTTGCGGTCGACCAGCTGCTTATGCTCTTCATCGATCTGCCAGCGAATACGCACGAATTTCCCGGCGGATGCGGCTGCGAGTGCTTCCAGCTCGTTCGTGTCAGGCGGCCCGTCAAAAGCAACGGAGACCATTTCGCGGGAAGGCGTCGGGATCAACGTGGCACTTGCTTTGGAAGCCGACACGTCCCACGCCAGATAGCCCTTGTCGCCGAGCTCGCCGTAGTGGAACCGCCCGACCGATCCGGGATAGCCGACGACGCGTCCCTCGCGCTCCCACGTCTGATAGTCGGGTAGAGACAAGACCTCTCGGCCTCATCCCCCCCTAAGAACCGTACGTGCGAGTTTCCCCGCATACGGCTCAAGCCTCATCAAAGCCCTGTTTGACCAGAGCCGGCAGCTTCCCGAGAATTTTGGCTGTGGATTTGCCTGTGGCAATTCGGGTGGAGAAGCACAAGATTAGAGAAAGCGTCGTTTCCGCCATGAGCTTTCGGAAGGATATGGTGAACATGCCAGCCACTGTCCTTCGTAATTCGCTCATTGCAGTTGGAACACCTACCATCCTGCGCATACCAGAGCATCCGCAGACGATGCCGTCCCTGAAGACTTTCCTTCGTTGACAGACCGAGTCTGTCTTCGATGTACTGTTCCCCGCCAGGATCGTATGGATTCGCTTCTGCCCTGATCTTCACGTGCCGTCGAATGGGCGTATCACTGGCTTTCACCAATGAAACGAACCGGTCCACGCCACGGTCATCAGTCACCGATGTGCCAAACACCCAGTCTCGTCCCTTGACACGATGAAAGTAACGACCTTTCACCCAGCCGAGAGATTTGTTGGGGTGCCTGCGGCAAGCCCACTGCCAAAGCTGTTTCCAAATGACGTGGTCCACCTTGTTAAAGGTGTCCTTCGACACTTGATGACGATGATAGTTGGCCCATCCCCGAACTACTGGATTCAGCCGGTTGATCACCTCCATCTGCGTTGCAGGGCGGCTTGATTTGATGATTCCTCGCGCCTTTCGCAGAAAAGCCTGCACGTTCTTGGTCGCTGGTTTAATCAGCAACTTCGTTCCGTACTTACGAAAGTTCCAACCAAGGAAGTCAAAACCCTCTTCGATATGCACAATCTTCGTCTTCTCGTCGGACAGCGTTAACCCTCTCTCCGTCAAGAACCCTTCGATTGAGATTTTTGCTTCTTCGAGCACCTCTTTCGACGCGCCCGTGATCACGAAGTCGTCTGCATACCGTATCAGATTCACCTTTTTGGGATTGTGTTCCCCGTTGACACCTTTGTACTGCTTGATACCAAAGTGTGCCGCGAGAGCTCGCTGCATCCCGTCCAAAGTGAGATTCGCCAATAGCGGAGAGATGATGCCTCCTTGCGGAGTCCCCGCTACCGTCGAAAATTTCTGACCCTGCCATACAACGCCGGATTTCAACCACTTTCTGAGAATGCCTTTGTCCATGGGGACATTGGCCAGTAACCAGTCGTGGTCGATATTGTCAAAGCATCCAGCAATGTCTGCATCCAAGACCCACTGAGGTGAAACGCGTTTGCCGAGCGAAATAAAACATTGCTCAGCAGCGTCTCGACTCGCCCGCTCCCGTCGGAAGCCGTACGAGTTAGGATCCGCAGTGGTTTCCGCGATAGGTTCAAGAGCAAGCGAATGCAACGCTTGCATCGCTCTGTCGGCCATCGTCGGAATACCCAACGGGCGCAACTTGCCATTTGCTTTCGGGATAAATACCCGTCTCAAGGGTTGAGGCTTGTAACCCCTCTGCTTCAGAGACAACACAGCTCTGACTTTCGCTTCAGGCGTATCCCATACCGCGCCGTCTACACCTGAAGTACGTTTTCCATTCTCGGCCACTCGCTTCACAGCTACTGCCCTGCCATAAAACGAGTGAGTCAGGAGCCGTTGCAAGGCTTGCACCTTACCCCAGCGCCCTTCTTTAACTGCCTTCGCAATACGCATTTGCAGCCGTCTTACTGTTTGATGCGCGTCGCTCCACTTTATAGCGTGCCACGCAACCTCGCAGTCGGAGGCTGCACCAACCATTTTCATGGTCGTCATCTGCTTTTCCTCCGTTAAGAAGGTTCGTCAAACTCTCTTGCAAAGAGAGACCAGCCGGAAGTCTGCTCCCTTTCGGGCAGGATGATGTCGAGTTGCCTCTCAATCCCTATTCGTACCATTACAGTCCGACTTTCGCTTTCTCCGGCATCCCATACCCGCAACTCCGACAGCGTTCCTTACGGTTCGCCTGCCCTCTCAGGCAGAGCTACGGGCTTACCGTGTTTCACATAAGTAACACTGGAAGGTTAGGCGTCGGCCTTTTCCCGGTAGATTCACGTCCTCGTCTGGTCACACAAGAAGACCAGAACCATCTACACACCGTTTTGGTTGAAGCCCAGCATCTTTGGCTCCTTCACACATGACGAGATTTATCACCGATTCACTTACGTTCACCATACTCCCAAGCCTAGCGCCCCACCGCGTGATGCTCGCAGTTCCGCATCCCTCTCGCGAGGTTCGCTTCATCCAACCGGAATGGGCTACGTTGTCCAGATGGCTTCACACGCGGCCGTTACCGTCCACGCATGCATCTGTAGGCTACAGCTGGAGGAACAGCTGGTTCTGTCACGCAGGACTGCCGTGCAGAACAATTACTTATGCAACCTCACGTCGCACCTTGTGGATGTGACCGAGCATGAACGCCGAGCACTCCGCACCAAACAGCGCACCGAGGCTGAACTCGTGATCGAATCCTGCCATCGTGACGCCGTGTTCCGTCTGACAACCGTTCACCGTGCCATGCGACACTCCGATCGTCGGGACGCCCGCCGCTCGGAACATTGCATTGATCCGGCCAGCAGCGGCGAGGAACCCCGCGAGGGTGTCCGCGAGATCAGTCGATGCCGCCAGCGACCCGACGCGCAGCGCCAGCTCTGCTTTGTTCATCGTCGGAAGACAGGTAAAGATCGCTTCGGGCTCGCTGTACAGATGGTGTTGCACCTCGTCTTCGTCGAAAACCGGACCACGCGAGAACCAGAAGTTTCCGTCGTAAAGCGCCACCTGACAGACGCGGTCCGCAATGGCCACCGGATACCGCGCGCCCATCAGCGCGAAGTTGTCCAGCGTCCCCGGCGGCTCGTGCGAGAACGTGCCCTGCAGCATCAACACCGGCATCGCTTGTACGAGTCGGTGTACCTGCGTGGCGAGTGCGTTCAGTGCCGGCGCGTGGGCGTCGAGGCGATGGTCTGTTGAGTCACCGCTGATCACCGCCACAACGGCCTCGCTCGCAATAGCGTCACCCACCGCATGCGAGAAGCACCGGTCCGCCTCGTCGAGGTTTTCAGGTGCGTAATGCAGGTCAGAAAAATGCGCGATCTTCATCAACGCCTCCAGAAAAAGAAATGACTACCCGGGGGCAGCCAGATATAGGTTCGCGCCAGCACGCAGCGCAAGAAGGGAAGTCACGATCGAGAAAGCACATCGCGCACACGCATGAGCGTGTTGCCAAGCAGGTTCAGTCCCAGCCAGGCAGACGGATCGGCGATGCGCGGATCGTGTTCGCAGAGCCCCACGCCCCAGATCCGGTCATACGCGCTCGCCTCGACCAGGACTGACGTTCCCGTTGCGCGCAGCGCAGCCGCAAAAGCCTCGTTCTGTCGAAACTTCTCGCGACAGCCGACAAACATGATGGACTCGCGAATCTGCACCCAACGTGCATCGTCGAAGCCGTTCACGAAACGACCGAGGCGCTTCTGCTCGCGCGGTGACGTCGATGCGAGAATCGCTGCGGCAGTTGCGTGATCGTCAAACAGCAACGCCTTCGCGTACATAATGAACTGCTCGCCGCAGTTGAACGTCACCTCGTGATACGTAAAGCGGCACGGGTGCCAATTGCTGAACACGTCGACGGCGCCGAAAAACGCCGTGATATTGCCGATCCGGCGCATGAGATCCTCCAGAGAGATGAGTCAAGAGATGGCCGCTTGCGCGGACGATTTCGATGCGTGAGCCACGCGGTCGAAAGCACTTGAGCAAATCGCTTTGCTGAAGGACTCTCCGATACGCGCCATTGAGAAAAGAACACCGGCCCCGGAGGGCCGGCGAAAGGGGTGTCAGTTACGCGTTGCGGAACAATTCGACCGCCTCATCGATTTCGCGATGCAGTGAGTCCCGATCCTCGAGCGCCGTCGTCAGCCGCGCGAGCATCTTGTCGACGTCAGCGGGCCGCTCCGTCCAGCCGCGTCCGAATCGGAAGTGGCCGTAGATGCGAAACGACTTGCGTTGCTCTTCTTCAACGAAGCGAAGACGTTGCAGCAGGTCCTGCATGCGGTGGCGCTTCTCCTCCATCGCCTCGGGCGGGCCGTCACCGGCTTCGACCTGATCAGTGCGGCCGGCAGTGCTTTCGCCGTCCGCGGGGTGAAGCTGAATCACGGTACCGCCGGGATCGCTCTGCGTGGCCGTTTCCGATTCTTCGATAGCCAACCGCGTGTCCTCAGCGCCGTCGAGCAGTGCACCGATATCGATATCGGCATCGAGCACGGTGAGCATCTGCGGTTGCCGGACCGATTCGCCCTGATCGTTGATCCGTGTGATATCGAATTCGCGCTTCGAGATCCAAAACCGGGTTCCAGTCAGCTTGCCGCGGGCCAGCTGGACCGTCTTCATCGCCGCATACGCTTTCTGCAGCACGTAAATCGAGTTGGTAGGGAGCTCGATCAAGCCCAGACCCTTGATGTCGGGAATCGCGAAGATGAAGTGCGCGCCCAGATTGCACTGCCGGCTCTGGTATTGCGGGCATTGCTCCGGGTTGCAGATTCCGTCGGGAATCGCGTCGTCCTGACGGAAGATCACGTCTCGACCGCCGAAGTGTCGAAATGCTCGTTGCGCGCGCGGGTCGCGCTCGACCTTTGCGTACGTCTTGCAGTATCGGAGCCCATCGTGCCCGTACTCCGAGAAGTACTTGCGACCGCTGGTGCCCCATGCCGCCATCTCGTTGGGGATGTTCTGCATCCAGTCGTTGAAGGCGAACAACACCGGAAAGCGGTAGAGCCTGACACCCTGCCCGCGATCCTCGCCGTAGAGTCGAAGGATTTCGTCAGCGACGTCAGGGTTGTTGAAATCCGACCGGCGGCAGGTAAAGTAATCGGTATTGCGCGGTGCCAGCGTATTCCTGAGCCGGTAACGGGACTCGATCGCCTTGCCGATCGTCTCGAAGGAGTCGCCGGCAGCCACCATCGCGTCGTATAGAGCAACTGCATCAGGATTGCCCCGGGCGGCCGACGTCAGGACCTTGATGCCGGGCCGGATCTTCCCTATCACCGGCGGACGCATGGCCCGCTCTTCGACGACGCTCCGTACGGGGCCGCCGACCAAACTGACAACTGCATTCATGAAAGTTTCCTCGCAATTTTGGAGATCGCCTGGGTGCGCAACGCGTCTGCCGATTGCTCGAGCGCGTTGGCGGCCGCCTCTCCGCGGCGGTGGGCGACACTGGACAGAAAAATCCGGCGGTCGGAGTCGGTGAACATGCCGACTTGCGCCACTTCGCAACGTTCCCACCAGGCGGGTGACGTCGTGTCGGTGGCGGACCTCTTCTCGGCGATCGTTTGACTGATCACGTCGGCAATCCGGGAATCGAGACGATTGGGAAGCACACGTACCTCCAGAACAGAAAAAAGGACGAAAAAAAGCGCGTTCCTCGGCAGAGGAACGCGCTTCGTGGATTCGGTGAAATGACCCAAGCACCACGTCCCTTCCGGGGACGTGGTGCTCAGGGAGCCGGTCGGCTCATAGAGAGAACGTTAGGTCGTCCTCGCACAGCATGGTCACGCTGTGCTACAGCCCATTTTCGGAAGTGCCATTCCGACGCAGGTTCACGGCTCAGTCGACTACAGTCGTTCTACCCAGACAGAGGCATGGAGAGAGACACCCGATGTCCGGGTTCGAAAGACGTCGCGGCGCAAATGAATGCGGCCAGCAACGAGTTTCATGACTGAAATGGGGAGCGCGGGCGAGGCGCTCATCAGAAAGGAATTCCACACTGGTTGCCAACCAGTCGGAGCATGCCCATTGGCACGGCTTGTACAAAAGATGGACTTCGGCCAGCGAAGTCAAGGTCGATGCGTCAGGGACGCGAGAAGTAGAGTCAGTATCGCGAGTATTTGCGCGCGCGTTCCCCGAAAAGCTCACGAAAACAGCCACGCTTTTGCCGGTACACGCATCGGGTACCTCGCTCAGAATCATCGATGAGAGAGACCACCCGAAAAAAATCATGTCTGCCGTTCTCGAACCATCGCACGAAGGGCGCGGGCAACTCGACACGCCCACGCAAAGCACCCCACCCGCCGACGAGCCGCCAGTGCGCCTCGCCACGTCGACTGGATTGAAGCCAATCCAACGACTGACGAGCGACCGCCGTATCGACAAGATCGTGCCGGACTCCGACGCCGTCACGATCCTGCACTACAGCTCTGTCTTCGCTCGCACGTTTATCCGAAGTGACTACAACTTCTGCGCCGCCAAGATCGCCGTCGCCCGTGGCGGCAAGGTTCGGGCGGTCGAGACTGCCCTGCGCGATACCGCCGACTGGATGCGCAAGGCCACCACATGGGTCGAGCGGCACAACGCGCGCTCGCTGACGTTTCCGTACGAGCAGATCGAATTGAAGGTGACGCGGCCGCTCGCAGGCTTGCTGGTCAGGTGCCTGACCCAGTACGACCGCCTGTTCGTCGCGTCGATGGAAGCCCAACTCGCGGAGAAGATCACGCCGCAGGACCGAGCCAACATCCTCAAGAACGCCGAAGGCCGGATCCTGCACGTGAGAACCGTGTGCATCCCGGACAACGACCGATACGACGCCGACGGCACCGCGCGCGACTGACGCGACAGCACCCACAGCACGCCCCCATCGGCTTGACATTGGAATCCGGTGAATAAGCTCGTCTTGAGCCTGCCGCGCCTTCAAACGCTGTCGCGCGGTATGCCGATCATCCACGGAGGAAATCTTGAACATTCGAGAGATCCAGGCGCTACACGCCCAATACTCGTCGCAACCCGTCGTCATCGACATCAAGAGCCACGTGCGGGCACTCCCTGCTCCTGACCGGCAGGAATCGGCGCGCGAGCGCGTCACCGCTCGACTGTCTTCTGCCGGTCGAAAACTCTGCCGGCCGGCCACCATCGTCCTTGCCGTGGTATCGGGGGCCGGACTCACAGGCGTCTGCGCAGCGAAGCTCTGGCACGTGCTCCATACGCCGCATGCCGTTGCACACGTTGAGCGGTCGACCGCACAAACCCCGATCGCTGCGCCGACGGCCGCCGCGGCCTCCACGCCACCCGGGTCCCAACGGCAGCTCACCAGTGCGGCCTTTACCGAGCCAACCGAACGCACACCGGCGGGCTTGTCCCGAGTCGACGCGCAAGCACTGTGGACCGGGGAGGCTGGTGGATCAGCGGCGCAGGCAAGTGCCACTGCGTCCGTGACCGATCCGGAAAAGGCTGCCACGTCACCGATCCGAGCCGCGCGCGCGGCTTCGAACCCAGCCGCTGGCCAGCAACAGGTCGCAGCCGCCCAAAAGGTGCCCCCACCGCCGCCCGCAACGACCGCAGCGCCCGTCGCAGCACAGCCCACCGTGCAGCCGACTGATCAGCCGAAACCCGCACCGCACCGGGTCCACCGCACACCCGCTCGGCAGCGTCAGGAGCCAGCCACCACCGAGGCGACTGCTTCTGCACCGCATAACGAAACTACGAAGACCGAACACACCTCGAAACCCTCGACGGCCGCCAAGACCGGCGACGTTCCACTGTTCTAAGGGAGGCACACCATGAAAGCGAAGCCGAACAACGTGACGGTCCTCATGCCCGGCCTGGTCGTCGAAGGCAACATGATCCTCGACCACGGCCTGAGTGTATTCGCCCTCGCGAACGGGGACATCATTTCCACCGAGGGCCTGCTGCACATCGGGGCCGGCGGCATCGTCAAGGGCAAGGTCCAGGGCGAAATCGTCCGGATCGATGGCCTCGTGGAAGGCGACGTCCACGCGCGCGACACGCTCGAAATCAACGGCCGTGTGCTCGGGAACGTGTTCTATTGCGGCACGATTCGCCTCGGCCAGCACGCCGCGCTCAACGGTCAGCTCAAGCGCGTGCCACGCGAATTGGTGATCGAGGCCGCTCCAACCCCACGCGAAGCGGCGCCCGAGTGCCTCGAAGCGAGTGCGGTGGCGCAATGAAAAACGCGCGTCAACTTCACCGCGTCACCTCATTCGCGGTTGCATGTTGCTGGACGATTCCGGTGCTCGTATTCGCCGGCTGCATCCTGTGGATGTCTGGTGCCATTCGTCCAAGACGATGTGGGCTCTCGAATCGTCGGGCGGTCGACGGCAAGGCATCGCCAAGATACTCTTGGCTCTTCTCGAGTCGAAGGCCACAGGTTTGGTTTGTAAGTTGCTCAAGCTCGAAACCGGACCGTACCAACATGGTGCGCTAGCTTTGTATGCGTCTGCCGGCTACGAGCACCGCGGACCGTCATCCCTGACCTCCCATGTTGGGTGTGTCCGTGCTACAGGCGCGCGGGCGCAATTGCCGCGGCGTTCGCTGCATTCCCCACCCACTTTTTGATCGGGTGTGCTCCCACACCCTAAAAAATCTCGGTCAGGTCTGCGCTGTCCCAATGTCCAGCTTGGCGAAGTGCTCGCGCAGCAAGGATTCCTGTTGCTCGAATAGCGCTGAATTCTTCTTTTTAAGCACCTCGAGATTCTGCAGCTTCCACCGAATGGCGGGCAATTCGCGCAGATGTTCATAGGTCATCAGGGACCAGTCGGGGTCGGCGCGGACCAACGATAGCAAAAACTGGCGGTGGTTCTCGGTGAGAGCAGCAGGCAGTTCCCGGTGCAGACGGTCTTGCGTTGCCTCGAGTTCTTCAAGGTCGACTCTCTCAAGAGTCATCCCAACGAAGTCGGTCTCATAGACTTCGACCATTGAATGTTTCGGGCCAAAGAGCACTTCGTGGATGGGCCTGTTGTGACCGGAGAGGTAGCCGACGAACGCGTCCACGATATCTTCGCGCAAGCCGAAAACATCGTACATGTGCTTCACATCGAACAGGTCGCGAGGATGCTGCCGGTCCAGGGCCGCTACGAGCTTGCTTCCATACAGCTCCGATTCATGAAGCGTGGGCACGACGATGCGAGTGCTGAACATTTCTTCTGCCGCACCGACGAGTGGGCGCTGGACCGGTTCGAGCAAGGTGCCCCTGAACACGTAGTTGACTTCCACCTTGACCGAGGTTTCGCCCGAGATCACGGTGAGTTTCACTTCATCGCCCTTGGCTCTCCCGGATGAGGTGGCTTTCGAGAACTTCGTCGCATGCCCTTCAGCCTCGATTTGTTCTCTCGCGCGCTCCAGTTCTGCGCTGATAACGGCGATTGCTTCATCGCGGGACAGCTTTCTGTCTGTGAGCACGACATCGATATCGACCGATAGGCGCGGCATATTCTGCAAGAACAGATTCAGTGCGGTCCCACCTTTCATGGCGAAGAGGGGAGTATCGAAGACGATCGGTGCGATGCCGAGCATCAGTCGGACGGTGTCTACATAGATCTCGTTCATCGTGGTTTGAGTGTCAGCCGGCCGTTCTTCGTTTTGTTCGACCATCTTTTCCCGGCACCAAGACGGTCAACATGCTTCTGAAGGTCTCTTGCCCATGAAAAATCGGCCTCCAGTCCGAGGTCGCGTACGAGCCGTACGACCTTCACCCGTTTGCAGTGGCTCAAAAACTCGTCCAGCACGTCGGGGCGCAAATTGCGCAAGCCGACCATCAGGTTGCTCGCTTCCTCCATCGATTGGCCCTTCCCGATGTCGCTGGCGAGCTCCAGAATAGCTCGCTCGGGCACGGAGACCAGTACCTCAGGGGCGCCGGCCGGAAGCGGCTTCAGGCCCTTCTCGTAGGGAAAATCGTCTTCAAAGAGGGTGGTAGTCTGGTACGAGTAGCTCAGGTGTTCCGCCACCCACGGAGGAATGCGGTACGACTTCTGTCCCCATAAGACGATTTTTTCCCGGAAGGCGATGTTGTGACGTACGCCCTGCCAGGAAAGGGCCGTTTTGCCGCCGACGTGAAGACCGGGTATGCATCGGCCCAGATAGGTGATCGAGCCGTCTCTCGATGGCGTGTCGCCGGTCAAAAGGTAGACCCCCTGTGAGAGACGCTGCAGCCAGCCGGACTTGACCATGTGCGCCGCGAGCGCGGCACTCACCCCCATGTCCCTGAGCATGCTGGAATCGATTGGGTGGCCGCGCCGGCTTTCTTGCAGGAGCCGCTGGACCGTCTTGTTGCTCATCTGGTAGAGGGCGTTTGCATTGTCTGGGTGCAGTATATACCGAGAATGTTTTATTATCTGCAATTTATTAACGCGATACCAAATCGCTGCCTTGTCAATGACTTTGCTGAGCGAGCGTTGTTTTCCCGCAGGAACCCTATCATACATTTTATTATTTGCGACTAAATAACGCAGACATTAAGGACGGATACATGTGGGCCGACGATGCGATGGACCTCGCCCGTACGCGCTTGGGTAACATGACTTGGCAGCTTCGTCTCCGGACGGACGCCAGGCTCCAAGACGCAATCGGCCGTCACGCGGCCATTTGTCTATTCAATCCCTGATTCGATCACAAATCGCGACACCGGATTCTTCTTGATCGACGAGATGGTGAGGCTGTCGCGAGCTCGCGTCATGGCGACATAGAAAAGACGCCGCTCCTCCGACTCTGGGCTCTTGTCGTCCGGCACCACGCCCTCCTCCGATCGGCTAATCCAGACGTGGTCGTACTCCAGCCCCTTCGAGCTGTGCATCGTCGTGAGCATCAGGACGCCGTCACCCGGCTTGTTGTTGTCCCGCTTCAAGAACTCGATGCGCTCGGTAAACGAACCGTTCAGGCGACTCACCACGTCGTATATGCTCTGAATCGCCCGGATCGCAACGTCGCCCTTGGCATACGTCATCATCCACTCGTAGACGCCTTCTAGCGCGAGCGAATGGAACGATCGCTGGCAAAGCGCCTGCCACTCACCCAGCCGCTTCATGAAGGCCCGGTACGCCGTCGCTGTCTCCTCGCGCAGCCCGAGGCCGACCAGTTCCTGCTTCTGCATCTGGACGAAGGCTGCGCCCATGCGCTTGTGCAACGCGCCGAGGTCATAGGAACTCATGCCCATGTAGCCCAAGACAGCGTCGATGCCATTCTGCTTATGGCCTTCGACCACCTGCAGCAGGTTGCACATCAGCGCGGCCTGCGGTTTGTTGAGCACCGATCCGCCCGACGCCCGGCAGTACGGCACGCCGTGTGATCGGCACACTGACTCGATCGGATCGAGAATTCGGTTCGTACGCGCGAGGATCGCGCATGTCGCGCCGGCAGCCAGTTTCGGTTGAAGCCCTTCAACAGCGGCAATCGCGTCGCCATACTCGTCGTCGAATCGACGCGCCACGACCGCGCCGCCGGCGCCACGCGCCGCATGGAGGACCTTCGGCATCCGATCGATGTTGTTCTGGATCACCCGGTCGGCAGCCGCCAGGATCTCCGCGCGACAGCGATAGTTGCTGCCGAGCACCACGCGTTGGGCCTCGAACGTGCTCGCGAAGCTCTCCATGCCACGAAAGCCGAGTGCGGCCCGGAACCCGTAGATGCTCTGGTCATCGTCACCCACGACCGTGACTTGCGTGCCCGCGCGAGCGTGCAGCTCGACCCACCGGAACTGCAGTGGATCGGTGTCCTGGAACTCGTCGACGAGCAGGTCAGTGAACCGATAGGGCTTGATGTCCCCGCTCTGCATCCGCTCCACCGCAAGGCGCAACATATCCTGGAAGTCGATCTTGCCGCTGCGTTCGAGCGCGTCTTGGTAAGCAGTGTAGAGCGTGGCCTCGGCCGAACCATCATCGGCTCGGCCGAAGTTCGTCTTGATCCGCTCGACGATCGGTACCGCCTCTTCAACCTTCCAGTCGTACCCGAGCTCGGCAAGCACGCGCCCAAGCATCCCGAGGCGATCGCCTTCCGATGCAATATCCGGCCGGCCGCGACCGGGCCGTTGAAGCTGCTTGTATGCGAGCGAGTGGAAGGTGCCGGCGATCAGCCGGCGCTTGGCATCAGGCGGCGCCAGCGCGAGAATGCGCTCGCGAAGCTCGACGGCCGCATCCTTGCTGAAAGTGACGGCGCCCACTACCGCCGTCGGATCCTGCAGCAAGAACGCGGCCTTCGTCGCGCTCATCTTGGTCTTGCCCGCGCCCGGGCACGCGATCGCGAGGCAGTGGCGGCGCAGAAGTGCCACCTCGCGCTGTTGGGGATTCAACTCGTCGAGCATGGCACCGGTCTTCCCGATCAGTTACCGCGAACGGTGTTCATCAGCTTCAGGTGGGTCGTGTAGCCGCGCAGGCCGACCGGGTGGAACTTGCGCAGGAAGCGCGCGGTCTCGTCGTCGACGTCGGACTGGTCACGAATCCCGTTCCAGACGAGGAAGTCGAAGTGATCCATCACCTGGTCGAACTTCAGGATCACGGAGAGCAGGCGCATCGAGAACCGCGAGTACGCCTCGACTTCAATATCGAGCGACGGCTTCGTCACGGTCGGCGCGAATACCGTCTCGCCGCGATCGCGCATGTCCGTTTCCGTCTTCTCGCGGAAACCCTGCGCTACGTCGAGCTGTTCGTTCACGTAGGCTTCGAGCTGATCGAGCTGCTTCTCAAACCACGTGCTGACGATTCCCTGCTCGTTCGCGCCGTACGTCGCGCGACCGAAGCGCTGCATGTTGATCGTCATCCGATTCAGGTACGGCCACCACTGCTCGAACAGCGGCCGAAGGCGCGTGTGTTTCATCGTGACCCGCGCGGTCACGACCGCGGCGCCCGACAGTTGCTTGTTCATCAGTTCACGGCCGATCTCGCGCCGGCGCTGGATGATTCGCGCGCGCTCTGCGGGCGACAGGTCGCGGAACAGCGTGCGGGTGCGCGCCACCTCCTCGAGCTTGAGCTTCGCTTCATCGCTGCTGATCAGCCCTTCACGCTGCAACACGTTGGCCGAATTCTCCATCTCGTCGAGTTCACGCTCGACTTCACCATCGTCCGCGCCGTCAGTCGTCTGCCGGGTGTCGCCCACAACCAGGCTACCCTTGACTGCGGGTGCATCGTCGCCCGCCGGCGGGAGTACCGCTACTTGGTCAGGTGCCACGTCCGCGGTATCGGTGCCGACGTGCGCTTCTTCGTTGATCGTGCTCATGTGGATCCTATCTGGTTGACTGACCGCACGTGCGGCTTGCGTCTATTCTTGCGGTCCTATGCTGCGGCAGACTTCCAAAACGTGAACGATTTCACGCGGCTTTCGCAGCGGTCGGGCCGCGCCGGACGAAAAAAACCCTCCGTGGGAGAGGGGGTAAGGTTGAACATTCGTGAGCGCATTCCCCTTCTTGGTCCGGCCGGTTCGCTTGCGAACGTCTATCCGAAGCCGACCGGATCAGGAGGGGGTCAAGCGAGCGGTTTGGCTTTTGTCTTCTTGGCGGCCGACTGCCGGGCGTGCTCCTCAGTGCCTTAGGCATCGACGTAGGCTCGTACCGTCTCCAACGTCGCACCGCCGACACTCCCGACAAAGTATGCGCGGTTCCAAAACAAGGGCCTTCGGTAGAACGGCGCCAAGTGACCGGCAAACTGGTTGCGGGTGCGCCTAGCGCTCGCGGTCTTCAGGTTGTTAATCAGAACCGATATGTCTAGTGCTCGAGGCCGGCATCGTTTCGGCGACGGCGCGAAGCCCAACGATCTGACGATCACGCGCAAGAACGGCGAGTGGTTCGCGTCGGTCACGCTGCGCGTATCGGCACACACATGCGCCCGCGCACGTACCGGCAACGCTCATCGAGGCGTCGACTTCGGCCTCAACGACTGGGCGACGTTCGACGACGGTGAAACGATCGCTAATCCGCGATTCGTGCGAAATGAGATGCCGCGCATGGCGGACCTGCAGCGGCAGCAGGCGCGCAAGAAGCGCGGATCGATCCGGTATAAGCAGCTGGGAAAGCAGGTTGCGAAGGTGCATGAGCGCATCGGTAATCTTCGCCGCGAGTTCCTGCACAAGACGACGTCGCGTCTGGTCGCGTCCTGCGCCGTCATCGCCACGGAAGAACTGCGCACCCAGAACATGAGTCGTTCGGCCAAGGGCACGCGGGACAAGCCGGGCCGGACGGTCAAGCAAAAGGCGGGGCTGAATCGCGAGATTCTGTCGGCCGGCTTGGGCATGGCGCACAACATGCTTGCGTACAAAGCGGTAGAGGCTGGTACGCGGCTGCACGTTTCGAACACGCGCCAGTTAAAGCCGTCGCAACGCTGCGCCACGTGCTGGGAGATCGTGCCCAAGACGCTGGCACAACGTGTGCATGTATGCCCGCACTGCGGACATACGGCGCAGCACGGCCAGAACGCAGCGTCGGTCGCCCTGATCGACGCGCACACGCCCGGAACGGGCGTGGCGGCGAGACCGAAACCGCTGGCGCGGCAACGCGCCAAGTCAAAGTCCGTGACCCGCGCCCCCGCTACCGCGTCGCAAGACGCTTAGCGGTGAGAGAGTTCATAGCTCTACGGGGAGTCGAGCTTTCTGAGGACCGTAGACCATGAGTCATTGTGACCCGCCTGGTGCGCCTGATCGGGTCGAAACGTCGACGATTTCGACAAGCTTTTTCAGGTAACGACGAGCGCGCCGCACGCAACCGGTTGTGGCCCATTCGGCAAAAAGCTATACGGAAACCTGGAGCTTTCCGGACCTACTGGTATGAAGACGCCGCTTTCCAGAGCAGCGCGCCGAGACATCCGGCGATCTCCAGCCAGTACGGTGCAAGAAGCGGCACCGGCGCGATCAGCACCGTGAACGTCACGCCGAATACGAGCAAGATCCCGTGCCCGGCGAGATGGAATGACAGAGGACTGACGTAGCCGGCCGCCGCCGCCCTCACCTTGCGCCGCACCGTCCCGTCGATGAACATCGCGATGCCGAACACGAGCGCGCCGAGCAGCCAGTACTTCATCACGGTGAGCCGATAGACCACCCGGTACACCAGACGCCAGAAATTGTGGACCCACCGACTGGCGAAGTTCGCCACCCCGCCGTCCTCGATCTGCGAATCGTTCGTGGCCTCCATGGAGTCCTGTACCAGACCTGTCTCGACGAAGTAGCGCTTGAACGCACGATTCGTCGCGTCGATCGCATCCGCTGTTCGCTCTTCTCCGAGGCTCGCCACAACCGATTCGGCTTCGGCATCCGGGATCGCGAACAGCGACGGATCGGGCAGCGCCGGCATGAGCGCAACCGAGAGCAGCGGCACAAAGAAGAACCACATCTTGATGTGCCCGACAAAGCGGCTACCGGCCATACAGCTCTCCCACGACCCCGCTGAGCAGATAGATCGGCAGGACGACCAGGCCGGACAGTCCTACGTAAAAGTGGACAGGCCTTCGACCAATAAACGTCGCGAGCGCGTATGCCATCGCATTCCTGCCCTGCCGAAATTCCGCCGGAGGCGGTGCAGCCGGCTCATCCTGCGCGGCCGCGGTGGAGATCACTCGGCTCACGGTATGGTCGTCAAGCCGCGTTAGCGTCCGAATCAGAAAATGTGTGAGCGACATCGTATTCCTCGAAGTACAGTCTGAAGGTCTCACCGGTCAGCGCGCGAGCGGCCAGCTGGAATGCAGCCGACTTCTGGCTGATGTTCTCCGGACACCGCTCGTCCACCATCTCCGGTGCCAGCTTGAACCGGGATTCGAACGCCGTTACCGGCTCGAACATCGGCGACCAGACATGGCAGCGCTCGCCATCGCGCACAACAAAGCGCCGCGCATACAGCATGTGTGCAGACCCGAACAGGCCTTGCATGAACGCGACATGCGGATCGCCGGTCTTGCGCACGCGCTTGAACGCAGCAAGGCCGTCCACGAACATCTCCTTGACGAGCGGCTCTGCCTTCCCGATGAAGTGCTCACCGACGAACTCCGCGACACGCGTGCACACAAGCTCCAGCTCAGGCGCAAGGGTGAACACCGGGGTCAGGTGGGCGGAAAGTTTGTGCTCCCGAATGATTTTTTTGAATACGGCAGACATGCTCGGTTGTTTAGCCTGTAAGAATTGGAATACGTCCCTGGTACACCGCGCCGCCAGAAATCCGCATGAAGTACTGCAAGTTCGGCAGGCTCTGGATCAGGCGAGTCGGGATCAACGGCACTGCCTCCAGTTGTTGCGACCGCGTCACCGAGCCGGTGAACTCACCGACATGGCCCTCGCTCGCCTTGCTCGTGCTGCTGGATACGATCAGGTTGCGGATCGCGGTATCCCCCACCTTTTTCGAGAACCACTCAGCCGTGTCGGTATCTTCCAAGCGTAAAATGATCTGGTTGTTCAGGTTCCCCAAAACCTGCAGCATTTTTGCGGCATTCCCCAACTTCGCCTCGAGGTCGGCGCGCGTCTGGAACGCCACGAACGCCTTGAACCCAGCGCCACGACCTTTGTTCAGGATCTGGATCACCTGTTCGTTGATCGCCTCGGCGATCTCGTCGATGATCAGCACCACCTCGGGCGGCTTGTCGTAGAAGTTGTAGATCGAGCCGCACACGGCTGACACGTCGGCCAGGATCATCGACGCGATTGCCTTCGCGACGATGCTGTTGGACAGCGAGTCGAGGCCGATGTGGAGCACCGCCTTCTGGCGAATGACCTTCTCGATCGTCCAGATCTCGCGTTCGTCCTCGAAGTCGTCGACCTTCGGAGCGAGCATCAGGCCGGTTTCCCCGGTCGCGAGCATCTGCAGCAGCGGCAGTGCCGACGCGATGATCCGCATGTAATGCTCGCGATCGTGCACGTGCGTCGCGATCAAACCATCGATCGCTTCGTGTCCGCGGTCGTTCGCACCGAATCGGGCCTGGTAGAGCGAGATCATCGCGTCGACGCGCGTGGAACCCGGCTTGTTCGCGATCTTGACCGTATCGGCCGTGACCAGCTCCTCCCAGTCGGTCAGTCCGCTTTCGATGAAGAAGCGCTTGAGCGCCTTCTCCAGAAGCGGGTCAACGCCGAGCTGCGCGTACTTCAGGATCGAGCGCAGGTTCGGCTTGTCGCCGATGTACAGTTCGCCGTTCACCGATCGGCTGATGAACAGGTACGCGAAGTCCCGGAACGGCCCCTCCTCCATCAGCTGCGCGATGCGGCTCGGAATTTCCGACGGCTGCGACCAGCTATCGAGCGGTTCGAGACGAATCGACTCGGATGGCTTGGCCTGATTGAAATAGAGGAACTTCCGGCCGGTCCGCTTCGCTTCGCGCTCGGCGCGCGCCTTCCATTCCTTGTCGTTCTTGGGATCGATGTCGATCAGCACGTCGCCGCAGTGGATGACCTGCGTCGAGATGACTTCATACGTCCGCGTCTTGCCGGAGCCCGTCGTCCCGCCCACCGCCGTATGGCCGCCCATCGCCTTGTAGTGGAACGGCACGTAGCCTTTCGCCGGCTCAAGACCGTGGATCCACGAGGCGCCCTGCGGCGTCCGGTCGCGGATACTGTCCTTCGGCGCAAAGAGCTTCTCGATCATTTCCTCGAACGCGCGCCCGGGCTTCGTCTTAGGCAACCACTTGGGCAGCCCCGGAATCTCCGTGGTCGGCATCCGCAGAATGTCGTGGGCCATCTGGCAGTGCTTTTGCGTCCATTCGAACCCCGTGCCGAGATACATTGCATTTACTTCGGCCCGCATGCGCGCCTGAATCGCGAGCAACGCGGGCACTGCAAGCGTCGTCAGCCATTTCGTCGACAGCCCCATCCGGAACCTGAGCGCGCGCCACATCTGCCCCGAGCGGAAAGCGAACAACGCGAGCGCGAACAGGGCGAAGGCCCAGCCGTACGGCATGCCCGAAAGCGGCAAGGCTAGGAGCGCAATCAGCCAACCGAATGCCGCGCGAACTTCGTAGATCGGCCGAAAGTGGTTGCTGTAGCCCCTCATGCACCGCGCTCCTGGATCAGTTCGCCGATACGCGGCGCCAGCGTGACCTCCGCAGGATCGTTGGCGAGAAGCAGGTTGCGTCGGCGCATATGTTCGATCAGAGTGTCGCTCGCGACGCCATAACCGCCAATCGTGCGCTTCGACACCACCAGACCCTTTTCGGCCCACCGCACCTTGGCCTTTCCGCCGGCGACGTCCTGCTGCAGGGCTGCGAAGAAGTCCGAGATCATCCGCGGAGCGCCCCTCAGGATTTCGTCAAAGCGGTCCTCCTCCAACGTGGCCGCGGCCGCGACCGGTTCTCGTCGAATCTCGGCGGGATTTACTGCCGCTGCTGGCGGCGGAAGCTCGAGCGCCATCTGCCGTTCATCCAGTCCCTTCGGTGCCACCTGAACTGCCGGCGCCGGCACCGCACGGGAAGTCGGGCCGTCCGAGTCAGCCGCCGGTGGCAACGCCGGGCCGGTCGGTGCACTACCTTCGGCAGCTGCGGTCGCCGGCGACGAATCGACAGTCACCGGTTGCACCGGTGCCGGTGCCGGCGCAGGCGTGGCCACCGACGGCGCCGCCTCGACCTTCGGCTCCAGTTCAGCGGCCACATGGATCGCCGACGGCACCGCAAACGTCACGGGCTCGAAAACCGCCCGTTGCGCCTTCCTGTCGAAATCGGCGGCCGTCGCGATGGCCTGGCGTACGACCTTGTGGGTCAAGCTTTCCACGCCCATTGGGCTCTGCGTGGGATTGATCGCACCGAAGATCTCGGCCTGCACCTCAGCGTCGAGCCCGGACAGCAATTCCGTGCCGACGAGCGCATGCGCCAACATGCTCGTACGCATACGTTCCACCGGTAGCGGAGTTGCCCGCCGCGCCACGCGGTAGCTCGCGTCGGCGAGCCACGGCCCGACCGCGCCGTGGACGGAAGGGTTCCAGACCTGGCGGTCCGACGCCCGCTCCACGTCGAAATGACGGTACGGCTCGTCCAGTCCGGAACAGATTGCCGCGAGGAAAACACCATAGCTGTACTGGGGCTCGATGCGGCGGCGCCGCTCCGATGGAAGGTTCGTGCCGAACTTCAGTCCACCCGAGAGCCGCATCGCATAGAAGGCCGTTTCGACCGTCCATCGAAACGCACCGGCGGGCTCTCGGTACAGCTCCGGGCTGAACGGAACGGAAGAGAACCACTCCGCACAGCGTCGGATCAGCACCATCCACTTCCGATCGAACTCCGTGCGCGACGACTCGTTCGCGCATTGTGCGATCAGCTCGATACGGCGTTCGTTGCGGGTCACCAGCTCGCCAGCGTCGACCGGCGCAAAAAGTCGGGCGTCGATCATCAAACCATGCCCTTCGTTGCGAGCTTCGTCAGGCTCTTGAACGCCGCACCGCTTGCGTTGGCGCCGCCACCGAACATCGACGCGAACTTCGGAATTTCGAAGGCGAGAATCAGCACGAAGATCGAAAGGTCAAGCGTCAGCGAGCCGGAATACGGTGTCGTCAACCCCTTCGAAATCGTGTTCCCGAACGTAGTCGCAAGCGTGGTGGTCATCAGCCGCTGGAGAATCGCGGCAACAACCATATACATGCCCGCGCCGATCGTGAAATCGAGCCAGCTCTTGAACCATCCCCGCGTAAACTCCGACATGCCGAGCGCGAATGCGATTTTCCCCATCACGATCGCGACAGCCATCTGGATCGTGCCAAGCGAGATGTAGAACAGAAACACCAGCGACGCGACCATCAGAATGAACCACGCTGCCAGTAGCGGAATGAGATTGATCACCAAGGCGACGTAGTTCCACCAATGCTCGGCCTTCAGCGCTTCGTTGATCGCATCGAATATCGCCCCCGCCGACTTCACCATCGCCATCGGCAGAGATTGTGCGTCGGTCCCTGACACCGCAACCGCCATGTCGTTGAACCACTTGTAGAAGCCGGGTGCCCACGTACCGTAGGCAAGATAGACGGACGCGAAGATCCCTAGGATGGCAAGGTCTTCAAACACGCTCTGCCAGGCCGCGACGGGGTCCTTCGTTGCCGCGAATCGGAGAAACGCAACGACAATGGTGATGACTGCAAGGCCTCCCGCCATCTTGTCCGAATCTTTGTCGAGCGACTTGCTGAGCGTCACTGCGAGATCGATCAGATCCTTCATCAGCTTCGTGATCTCTTCGATCGCCGCCATCGCACCCTTTGCCACCTCGCCAACCACGTAGCTCGAGCTCCAGCCGGTCGTCCCCAGTTGGGTAAGGCTATCCTGCAGCGCGGCACGCGCTACCGTCGGCAGCACGAGCGCGGCAAACAGCAGACCACCCATTAGCCACCGATGCATCATGCTGGGCTTCATTGCGTCGTGATCCCATAGGAGGCCCGCTCGGCCTGTTGCTTGGAGATGAACTTCTCCGCGTCGGCGGCCTTTTCCTTGTCGTCTTCCGCCTGTTGCGCGTCCTTCTGAGCGTCCTTCTGTGCCTTGGCTGCGTTCAACTGAAGGATGTCCGCATTCTGGCTCGTCACGATATCGAGGTAGTGCGTCGTGATCTCGGCCGTTGCCTGTTGAGTTGGCGACATCGACAGCTCGGATTGCAGTTCCTGCCGACGCTGCGCCATCTCATTCGTGTGCTGCATGATGTTCGAGCCCATCTGGAACAGGTTCCGCGCGACCTTGTCGTTCTGTTGGACCAACGTGTTTATGTCCGCGAACCACTGCGCGTTCGACTTGCCAGAACGAGTGACCAACCCCTGAACCTGGGTGACCCATTCGCCACCCTTCTTGAGGTCGCCGTAGAGCCCTTGAAGCGTGCCCACCAGCCCCTTCACCTTGTTGATATCGCCCGTGATCTGGTCATACGCAGCTTTCCACGCAGCCGGATTCAGGTTTTTCGCCTGCATTAGATCGTTCACCATCATCTGGTACTGGTAGAGGATGTTGGTGTTCTGGTAGATCTCGCCCCTGACGGCCTTAGCCGCAGTGATAACGTTCTGCGCAAAGTTCGCCGGGTCGAACACAGTCAGCTGCGCGGCCGCGTGCTGGGCGACGAACATGGAAACCGCAAAGGCTGCGGCGCGAAGAGTCGGCATGAGTTTCATCGTGGGGCCCTTCAGTCGAGGATTCGAACTGCCGTACGAGCAGCGCACGGCGTCGTGGATGCGTCCTGTCGCGGCTCCGATAACGAGCCGTCCGAACCGCTCGGATTCGCCTGCAAACAGACGCGTACAGGTGCCCCAATGGCGATCCTGTCGATTTCGTTCGCGGTGACGTCGAAGATGTCGCGGTACAGCGCCTGCTGGGTAGAGGTCGAGGTGAGCTTCATCGGGTTCCTGTCAGTCGACGGTGGCCATTTCCTGCAGATAGTCTTCACGCCAGGTCGGCGAGCCGGTCGCAAGATGCTTGTCGAGCGTGCGCTGAGCCGCGCCATCCGCGCGCAAGATCGCGAGTGCTTCTTTCGGGAACTTCGCCTGAAGCATGCGCGAGTGATCCGGCGTCACCCATAGGTAGTCACGGTTGGGAACACCTTCGCTGATCATGTCGATCTGGTCATCGGTCAGCCCGAACACGTCGCGATAGAGACGCTTGTTGTTGCGCGCATCGCGGTTTGGCAGAAAGAAGAAGTTCTGGATGTTTTCCTTCATGATCTCGAAGTTCGGGACTCGCTCGAGTTGGCTCAGCGACTGAGTCGCCATGACGAGCGTGCCGTTCAGCCCGCGAATCGTGACGGCCCACATTTCCAGCCGCGCATAGAAGCGCGGGTACCGGAAGAAGAAACCACATTCCTCGACCTCGATGATCGTGACGCGCTTGCCATCCAGCCATTGCGAGATGCGATAGAAGGCGTAATCCATGAACAGCGCGGCGGCGACCGGATAGCTCTCGAACAGTTCGCCCATCTCGATCGCCAAGTCGTCAGAGAGCGAGAACGCATCTCCGACGTGATCGAAGAACCGACCGTTCTTCTCGCCTTTCGTCCAGATCTGAAGGCGCTCGCGCAGCTCAAGTGGCAACAGCGTGGTCAGGAACGACAGCGTCCAGTACTCCGGGCCATAGCCCTGCGCGAGCGTGACGACGCGTTCGTAGATCGTCCGCTGCTGCTGCGGGGTGCAACGGAAATCCTCGCCATCGCCCTCGATTGCCATCTGGACCCAGTCCGACACATAGGTGTAGTGCCGTGGGTCAACCAACAGCGAAAGCGGATTGACCTGCGTCGCCGCCGCGAACTTGCCGGTTGCATCGACGAACTTGCCGTCTGCGAACACGGTAGGGATGCGTGTCGAGCGATTCTTGTCGAACTTGATGCGCCGCGGAGCGAAGCGTCCGGTTTGCGAAACGAGAAAGTTGAGAAAGATCGTTTTGCCCGCGCCGATCGGGCCCACGATCAGCGTGTGAGACTTCCCGCTCGGATCGTGCAAGGTGATACGCTGCAACGTCCGGTGGCGAGTCGGGAGCAGCGTGAGCGGGCCGACCTTCTGTCCGAGCTGCTGTGTAAGCCATTGGTTGACGTCACTGCCTTCCGCGACACCACGCACCGGCGCAATGTCCGAGACCACGGGTGTCTCGACGAATTGCAACCGCTTCTGCTGATCCCACCGGCCGGGCAGCGTCGAGGCCCAGGCTGCGGCGAGATTTCGCTTCTCGACCAGCACGCCGAAGCCAGCGTTGCCGATTCGGCCGACGATCTCGCGCGCGTTGTCGTCGCACTCTTCGATCGTGTCCCCGTAAACGACTACCGAGATGTTCGCGAATCCGTATTGCTGACCGTCCGCGATCAGGCGAGCGAGCGCGTTTTCTGCCTCTTCGGCCAGGATCTCGCGCCCTTTCTCGTTTTCCATGTTCTCCTTCTTCTCGTCCTTCGAGAAAAAGCTCTTCAAGATCTTCATCGGGCTAAACGCTGCGACCTTGTAGAACGCGCGCATTTTCTCGATGTACGCCTGTGCCTTGCTGGTCGACAGGAATCGAAACATGACGCACACGTCGAACTCGGCGTCGACGTCGGCGAGCACGTCGAGCGCGGCCTCCTGGAAGCCCATCCACTCTTTCACCGCGATGATCTTCGCGTACCGTGTCCCATAGGCGGACTCGAACATGATGTGTTCTGCACCGTATGTCACGAAGCTTTCCGTCAGATGCGTGTCCAGCATCGTCACGGGGTAGCGTACGCGCCGCGGTGGAACGGAGGGATTGGCGGTCTGGTGGAGGAATGCCAGCGCGTTTTGCAGCTGGAGCCGGGTCATCTTGAGACGCGCGACGCCACCCTTGAACGCGTCCAGGATGCCTTCGAAGCGCTTGATGTCCGACGCAATACGCTCCATGTCGAACACGAATGCACTACGCGCGAACACCATATCCTTGACGGTCTCGAGCAATGCGATCGGAACTGACTTGCCACCCACCGTGATGTGATACGCGATCTTCTCGAAGAGCTTGTTGATCCCCGTCTCGGGCGTATACGCGAGCGCGAGCGAGTGGGTGTTGCGGAAGTACTTTCCGCTACCCACACTCTTCTGGTTGATCGCGTCGACGCGCTGATCCATTTCCGAGGCGAAATGACCACCGATCTCGCCACGAACGCGGCGATGCGACATGCGCCACCATGCGGTGATCCGGTGATCGAAGTTCTTGCAGGCGTGGTCGAGGTTGTCGCGCGCCGCCGAAATTTCGTCGGAATTGGGACTATCCGCGTCCACGCCCTCGAACGTATACAGCGTCAACAGTGACCCGTCCTTGTCAAGGACGACTTCGGGGGTCACCATCGTCGCCCACGGGGCGATTTCCTGAATCGCTCGACGCTTCGGGTTTGCGCTCACAGCGGGAGCTCCTGATCAAAGCCGTATGGCCGTTTGAATCGCGCCGCAACCTGTGCCGTAGGCAGCGGCTCGTGGACGTCGGGATACCGGTTGTAGACGACCAGCACGTCTTTCCACCACGGATCGTTCGATGACAGCCAACGGAGCACCCAATGCACCACGATGCCGACGACCAGATAGATCGGCGTCATGCTGCTGTAGCAAAGCAACGCTGTTAGCGTCCCGTTCGCGATCGCGAGGCCGCGATCGGCACCGCCCATCTGGCGCGGCAGCGAAAGCGACCGGCTAACTTTCTTCGGGTCACGCACAGGTGTAGTTGATCTTCAACTGATTCTTCACGAGCGGAAGCGCACAGGAAGCGATACCGAGGCCGACGATCACGGACGAAATCATCTTCCCGATATTGCTTTCCGAGTTCGCGATGGCCACTGCGCCGACAATGATCAGCACGATCCCCAGGCCGAACAGCACCGGGCCACTGACGTAGGCTTGGATCAGGCAGATGAAGTTGGACGCGTTGCCGAGATCCCCGAGGTCGACCGCCTTCGCAGCCGGCGCGGCCAACGTCAGGAGCAGTGCGATCAGCGTCGAGAGCCGCTGGCCCCGCCCGAACAGGTAGTGACCGGTATCCAGCACCTTTTTCCGGACCAGCGAACTCAACGTTTGAATGTGCTTCTTCATGGATAAACCCCGTGTGGTTAGAAAACGCGTTCGAGGACATAGCCCCCGTCTTTGAACCCTTTGATCGCCAGGACTTCGGACACGTGGCGGAGCTCGCCTGTGCGTCGAAGGTGGATGACGTAGTGGAAGCAGTCGGCGATTGCCTTGCGCATGTCGGTGAGCTCCCAGCGGCTGCCGGGCGGGATGCCCAACATCGCGAGGCTCTCAAGGCGGCTCAGGCCGCCGCGCGCGTCGTTCGAGTGAATCGAACCCATTCCGCCGTCGTGCCCAGTGCTGAGCGCCTGGATGAAGTCGTACGCTTCCCCGCCGCGCACTTCGCCGACGATGATCCGGTCGGGACGGAACCGCAGGCAAAGCGCCACCAGAACCTGCGTCGTCACACCCTTGTCAGGGTTTGACAGCAATCGGACACGGTTCGGAAGGTCGACCTTCAGCTCCATCGTGTCTTCGATTGTGATAACGCGCTCCTCGCGGGGAATGAGGCCATTCAGCGCGTTCAGGAACGTTGTCTTACCGGTCGATGTACCGCCGGCGACGAGTACGTTGGCGCGCTGTTGAACCATCGCGGTGAACGCTTCTGCGAGCGCGTCGTCCGCGACGCCGGGTGGGAAAATCGGTCGATCGATATCTCGCTTCGCATGAACCCGCGAGAACGCACCCATCCGCGCATAGTCGTTGATCGACAGAACGGTCTCGCGGTGCCGGCGAATCGCGAGTGCGTCGCCGTCGATCGCTGTCGGCTTCATCACCGTCGCGATCCGGAGATTCTTGTGGCCGCCGTTGATAATTCCCTGGGCCGTGCCGGCTTGCGCCG
Source organism: Burkholderia sp. RF2-non_BP3 (assembly GCF_001522185.1). NCBI lineage: Bacteria > Pseudomonadati > Pseudomonadota > Betaproteobacteria > Burkholderiales > Burkholderiaceae > Burkholderia > Burkholderia sp. RF2-non_BP3. The sequence continues at coordinate 53,257 of NZ_LOSU01000066.1, forward strand.
ATTTCTCGACCGAGGCGGCGAGCGAATGGATCGCACCCTTCAGCGTCTCGGGCTTGAATTCCACGTCGAGGCGACGCATCACGCCCCGCTCCTCAATCCAAACGTTGTTCGCCGCATTGATCATGACTTCGGCGACGTTCGGATGGTCGAGATACGCTTGGATGAGCTTCAGCGACTCGAAGAACAGCTGTACAGCGTTCTCTTCAAGTCGCGCGACCTTCAGAAAGGGATTTTCGGCAATTTCAGACATGCAGCTATTGTTCAAGCTGGCACATCCGCCGATCGCCCGAAAGAATGGCTAATTTGAACAGCTTTCACGGCCTCGACGAAGCGCATGGCCACGCCGTCGGCGCGCCGATTTCCACGCAACTGGTTGCGGGGGCAAACTCGAAATGCTCCAGAAAAACGTATAGCTTTCTCCCGTCTCGGACCTGTCGACTCGTGGCATGCGTTTGCAACCGACGAAAAAAAACCCGGTCACAAGGACCGGGCGTGTTTCAGGAAATAGCGAGCCATTGCAGTCGCTCAGCACACAACTTCGATTGTCTCGCCGAACGGGGCGCGCCGGGCGCGCTTGAGCGGTGTCGTCGACGCCCAAAGCACTGGGTAAGCCGGCTCCTCGGACGGGAACGTACCGACCATATCAGTCAAGTACACGAGAAACGCGGGGTCGATACCCTCGCTCTTGATCCGTCGAAACGGATCGATGAACGAGGTACCGCCACCACCTTTCAGCGGCGCCAGCTCGACCGGGTCGCCCCGCTCGAACACCTGAACCTGCGTTACGCGCTCGTCGCAATCCATCACGATCAAGCGACGCGGGCGAACCGCATCGGCAACGGCCAGGATCTCGGCCGCGAACTGCGCCTGCGTTTCATCCCAGACCGAGCCGCTGGCGTCGCGGACAAACACCGCGTCGCCCACCGCCGGCTCGTTCAGTGACGGCAGATACATCCCGAGGTGCAAGTAGCGACGATTCGGCTGCGCCCACGTATAGTCGGTCGGCGCAGCGTCCTGCGCAAAGCGATGCAGAAGCGAACGCCAGTCGACGACCGCGGCGACAGATTGCTCGACAGCGGCCTGTAATCCGCCGCCGAGCTTGCCGCAGGCCTGCGCAGCCTTGGCCGCCTGCAGCACGGCCACCTTCCACTCCGCCGCTTTCGCCGCCTTGTCAGACCCGGCATACTGCCGGACTTCACCGCACGACGCTGCCGGGCCACCCGCCTTGTCGTCGGAGGGTCCCGGAGGCTGCGAGCCGGGCGAACCTGTCGGTTTGCCCGCCTTACCTCCCGACGGCGGATCGCTTGCCTGCTTGCCACCAGGCTGCTTCGCCACTTGGCGTTTCTCATGCGAGAGGACACCGTACACCTCTTCGGCCGACATCCCCTTGAAGCGGTGATCAACGAGCGCGCCCGACGGAAGCTGCATCCCAGCAGCCTCCACCATCAGATTGACGACGTAATCGCACGCCTCGTTCCAGCCGTCGGGGTCGCGATCACCTTGTCGCCAACAGTGCCCGCCGGCGACGTGCCATACCTCATGGGCGAGCACGCCACGGACCTCCAGGTCGTTCAGGCGCTCGGCATAGGTCGGGTTGTAGCCCAGCGTCTCTCCGTCCGTCCAGAACGTCTTGCAGCTCAGGTCCTCGCGGACTTTGAGCCGTAGCGCCAAGGCGCCGATGAACGGATGGTCGAGCACCAGCGCCGTGCGCTGCTTCGCGATGCGTGAGTCCATGACGACCTCATGCAGCGGCGAGGAACGACAGGCCCGTCGCCGACTGAACCGGGATCTGGTCAGTCAGCGGCGCCGCCGGCGCGCCGCCCATGAAGGCAGCCATCAAGCCTTCGATCTCGGTCGCCTTGCTGGCAACCTGCGACCGGAGCACTCGCGACTCCTTGAGATCCGCTCCGTTGTGCGCTGCGAGATGCTGCTTCGCCTCCGTGAGTATGCGCGCGAGCTTCGGGTCGTCGCTGAAGTTCAGCTTCGGCAGCAAGTCGCACAACTCGCGCACATGGTTCGCGACGTCGAGACGGACGTTGCCGGTCGCGTACAGGCGAGACGCCATCGTCGAAACGGCCTCGTACAACCGCCCGACCAAGTCGTTATTCGCGGTCTGGATCGATGCCATCGCGTGCTCGTCGATCTCCGTGCGCAACGTCGTCAGGACATCGCTCGGCAAGTCAACGCCGAACTGGCTGGCGTCCGGGAATGGCAGCACGGACAGCTTGACGCCGAACTTGCCCTTCAGCTCGGCCAAACTCGGGTAGTCCGCCTCGTTGTACAGGGTGTTCATCTCCGCCCTAGCCTGCTCCTTCAGGTCGAGGTAGTTCGTCAGGAAGATCGACACGGCGAGATCGAACTCGTCTTTCATCGCGCGCAACCGCTCGGCCAGCTCCATATAGACCATGGTCGGCAGCAGCCGCACGCCTAGCTGGTCGTACTTCAGCGTCCGGCTGTAGTAGTGCGAGCGGATCCGATTGCCGATCGACACCACTTCGGCGTAGCTCGGCGCGTACTCCGGCAGCAGGCGCTTGTTGAAGCGCCCGATGCCGCGCGCGTGATGGCTTTTCTCGACCTCTTCGGTGACCTTCCCGTCATAGCGACGGGCAACCCACGTGGAAATCGTGACGGACGACAGCATGACCTTGGATTGCAGATCGGTAATGTTCATGAATAGCTCCAGATAAACAGAAAATGGCGAGACGAAAAAAAAGCCACGGACCGGAATCGGCCGTGGCAACAGGGAAAGGCACTACAGGGTTTGAAGGCGGCTATTCGCCGCGGATGATCTTGCCGATCTCACCGCCCTGCGCACGGATGAACGCATGATGGTTCTGCAGATCGGGCGTGCGCGCGATCGAGTCACGGACCAGCACCGCCGTGAACTCGCGTTTCCCCGTATCGGCGAGCCGGTCTGCATACTGCAGAACTCGCTCGAAGTTGCCATCGCTCGCTTTGTGCGAAAGCGCAGCAGTGAGGGCGTACAGGATGCTCGGCTCGTCCGGGATGACACCCCGACTCGGGTCCAACAGGATCGCGTCGACCGACGGCAGAGCGCGGTAGATCGAAAGAAAGCTGATCAGCTCGGCACCGGCACCTTCGCCGACCGTCGCGCAAATTGCGTCAGGCAGCAAATCAGCCGAGACAGCCGGCATCGTTTTCGCGAGAAATCCCCACTTCCGGGGACTTGCCGACGCAACGATGTCGCGGCCACTGCGCGCCTCCCATAGCAGGTCCGGTCGGAAGCGAAGGAACGCGATCAGCTCCGGCGGAACGTTCTCCCGAACCGCCCAAGCCGTCCAGTCGTCGACCGTGGCTTCGAGTTCGACGACCGCTGCAAAACGCGAGATCAGCGGATCGAGGATCCCGGTGACGCCCGCGTTGTCGCTGCGGCGATTCGTTGCCGCGACGAACGTGACGCAGTCGGGTAACTGGTGCTCACCGATGCGCCGCGCGAGCAGCAGCTGCATCTTGGCCGCCTGCACCGCCGGCGAAGCCTGCCCGAGATCGTCGAAGAACCAGACCAGTGGACGCGCCGCCGACAGCGCCCGCTCGAGGTCGCCAAAGGGCAAGAATCGGGCATGCGTGCCGTCGGCCGACGGAAACGGCAAACCCTTCGAGTCGGTCGGATCTTCGACAACCGGGTGACTGATGAGCAGGTCGTGCTCCGCCTCCTCGGTGGCAGCTTCGACGATGTCGGATTTGCCAATACCAGGCCGGCCGGTAATCAGCACCGGAAGGCGCTTCGGGATGTAGGTGGCGAGCAGCTGGGTGAGGCGTGCGGGAGAGAGTTTCATGGGGGCCTTGAATGAAAGAGCCCCACGGGAATCGCGCCCGGCAGGGACGTGACCCTGCGGGGCGATTGAAGATGCCGCGATGCGGCGATTCGACGCGTCCTGAGACGCGAGTTGATGCCTACGAACGAGCGCCGATGAGCGCTGCGGCCTGCTTCGCCGTCAGCGATGATCGCGGAACGCTCGTGGCGCGGGTCACGATCATGACGCCGTAGACGTCGGCGAGAACCCGGGCCTCGGCACAGAGAACGATCAGCTCGTCGAGCCCGGTCGGCGCCGGCGAGCGGTTGCGCCACACGTTGATTGCCACCTCGATCTCGACGATCGACACGGCATCAGGTGGCAATGGATTGGAAGTTCCAGATTGGTTCACGGGTGACCTCGGAAGTGTCGCCCCGTGAATGACGCCCGGCAGGACGAGATTCCCTGGGGCTGGAAATGGCCGCATTGTGGCGGATTCGATGCGTCGGTGACGCGGTGAGTAAAGCCAGTGTAGGAGCCGCCGTCATGCGGGCCGACCGGAAAGATCGAGAAATTCGCGCGGCTTTCAAACGATCACGTCCCGAATGACGAGAGGGGCCTTCTTGGATTTCGGCACGCGCCCGATCACCCTCATCACACGTAGGACTCGGCGATATGCATGTGACCGCGTTGAGCGGTACAGCGGTCCTCCCGATATTCGAACCGGCCGCCGTCTCGAGGGTCGGTTGAGCGGTCGCCCGAGCGACGCCATCCGCCGGTGCCCTCTCTTGATTGCATGCGAGGATTAGTGAAACACCTATACGCCCGAGGGGCGAGTCGGAACCAATGGAAGCATTCCCGGTTTTGGTTCACCTGATGGTTGCCTCAAAACGTGCACACGGTCACGCAGGACCGTGTGCGTTTCAATTCGCAGCCTTAGTTTGGCTCGTCATCGCATGACAATGAGCCCTGGATTCCGCGACAGCTACTTGTCGAGCAAGCGTGCATGCAAACTCTCAAGTATCGACCAGCAAGGAATCGGCATCTTCACGACCTGGGTTGCTTTGCCGCCTCGTTTCACCCACGAACTAGTGACAACCCGCGACGCCTTGCGATCGATCGTGTAGTCGGCCGTGTAGATATCGCTCAGCATGCTCACAATCAGCGTCCCGTCCACACACGGGCATAAGTTGGCGACCTCGGGCCGCTTGAACTGCTTGTCGAAATCGAGATAGATCCATGAAGGATGCGCAATCTTGCCTCTCCTGCATTTGAGCATCGAGGCGTGCGTTGCGCACGCAATACCGCTCTTTCCGAACAGCCAGACATAGTGTGCATCGACGTCGATTCCGTTGTAGCTCTTCCAGCCTTCTGGGCCTTCCACGGTGAACGGCTCAGCCTGTTCCGCCACATACAACCGATTGCTGTTGCGGACCCCGCCATATGTGAGCACCGAGTTCTGTTTGCGCTGGCTGTGGCCGGTCAGGGCGTCGCCGTCCGGGTCATCCGATAGAGCACTCGCAGGAACATACACGGAGCGAATTTCCGCCAGGTCGGCCCGATTAAGCTGGATGTTCAGCCGGGTGCTCTTCCCGTCTTTCCCGATCGTGTAGTAATTCACATAGCGCGCATCGTTCATCTCCCTGTTCTCGATCGCAAGCGAAACGAGCGTCTTGGGGTGCGTGCTGCCTTCAACACCGAATGTGCCATCGTTGAACGCAAGTCCGCTGACGTCGAGGTACGTCTCCGGGTTCCTCCCATCCCGGAGATCGTCGCCGATCACGGGGCCGGTGTCGGACAGGTTGCCACTAACAGAATCGAGAAGAAAGTGCGAAACGCGGGACGGATATTTCTCGACCGCCAGAAGTTCATATTTGGGAGTGAACGAGTCAACTTGGGTCTTGGGGGTATGGATGGAGAGGCTAACAAGCCAACCTGTGTTTCTTTTATAGTCCCACGCGAGGGGGGCGGCTTTGCCGTTGCCCCGGGCGACGTACAGCACGAGATCTTCCATCCAATGTCCAACGTGCACATAGAGTCCACGCTCACGCGCAACAGGCCGTACGGCCGTCACAATCCTAAGCATTTCCTTTCTATCCGCATCCCACGACTCGGGAAATGCGTTCACTATCGCCCCAAGATCGAGCACAGCGTCATGGCACCGGGCTCTGACGCGATCGGAAAGGGGACTTGTCTTGTTCGACTCCTTGGTTGCCGCCAACACCGCTTCCAGTTTTCTTCGGCTGGGCACGCAACAGAGCATTGTATTTGCCGTCAGCAACTGGATATAGGTCTGGCACCAGAGGCCGAGCACTTCGGGCCATCCATCCTTGCTCTGGTTCGACTCCTTCTCAAGATATCCCGCCACTTTCCAGTTCGAGAAAATCGGAGTGTCGAGCTTCTCCTGATCCCTCCCAAGCCCCCAACCGAGCCCCTTCAACGCCATCAAGAATGCGTCCGCTTCGTCTTCGTTCGTGAGGGGCATGTCGAGAATTTCATTGATGCTTTTTTTTACTGTCTTCCGGAGATGGTACTTGCACGTGCTACCCGACCGCGATGTCTCCGTGTATTCCATTGCCAGGGTCAAACTCGTATCGCTGTCAATTTTCTCGATCTTGTAGGGTCTGGGCGGCGTATCGCAATCGAACGTGAGCCACTGGCCGATCTCGGTGGTCGTGCTGAAGTTCGTATCGGTGCCAACGACATCCTTTGAATTTCGCGTCAGGGACACTTTACCGGGGAGCGCGACAGCCGCCTCCCACTTATGCTCGCCATTGCATTTCGAACTCAACGACGATGCGTAGCTGCTAACGCCATGGCCGAACCCCTTGATGGACTCGATCTCCTCGTCGGTCTTGAGCTGATCCAGCATTTTCTGAATCTTGCTTTCGAGCGAGGGTTGTTGCGGCGCGAAGAAACTGAGAATCTGTGCCACAACCGAGAGCAGTGCACCGATAAATACGCCTACAGGCCCACTGGTTGCTGTCGCGGCAGTCAATATCGGGAGGACGCTCGCGCAGATGCTCATCAGCGCCGCGGAGCCCGAGACATAGTCACCCTTTTTGAACGCCTTGTCGGCTGCGTAAATGCCATTCACAAGAGCCGGAAGATTCTTCGCGATGGAATCGCTGATGTCCTTGTAGCCGGCGGACTTTTTCCCCTTTTCCACCGCCAGTGCATATTGCGCTTCGATCTGTTGTATATCGTTTTCCAAATTTACCCGGTCGACAGGATCCATGCCATCCAGCTTCAATTGCAACAGCAGGTCAATTTGCGCGCGGATTTGTTCCTCTACTGGCGTAGGCATGATTGGGTCCCCGTCTTGAATGTTGGATGTAACAGCGATGTTTGCTGCTCTTGGCCTCTGCCCCGGCAGCGGCATATATACCGCGTATGGATAATAGTCGGAAATTCTTTCAGAAACGTAATCAACCATCCGGACGCTCAATGGGTTCAAATGCCCGCCTATCAGCGCCAGTGAATATCCGAAAGTGGCCGTACGCTGGCGGTCCCACCCGTGTTTAGCCTGGAACGCGACGACGAAAAAAAACCGGCGCACGTGGCGCCGGTTGTTCGATAATGAATGGTGTAGCACCCCTCACGTCCCAAGCAGTTCGCCCTGGACGCTCAACATCGGAAGTACTTTCGCAAGGCCCTCGGCGTCCCGCTCACGCATCCGTCGCGTTCGCTCCTCGCCGACACCGTTGTGCTTCTCAACCACGTAGACGAAGTACTGCGGTTTCGCCGGCCCCGGCCATACTCGCCATTCGGCCATGATGCGGGCGCGCATCTCCGGGGAACACGCGAAATATGCGGCACGCCCCGAGCGCCAGACACGCGCGTCGTGGTCGCGCATCCGCTGCTCGCTCTTCCGGGCCCGTTCTATGCGCAACGCCTTCTCTGCATCGACGTCCGTTTCAGGTGCCGGCGCGAGCTGGTCCGCGAACAAGGGACAGTCACGCTCGAGCTTCTTCGCAATGCGCTTGTGCCGATTCAAGAAGGCCAGTTCCTTGCGACGCGTCCAGATGTAGTCCTCGTAACGGATAGTTCGATCGAAACGCATAATCCCCCCTCGATCAAGCTGCCAGCTGAGTGAGCCGCGACCGCGCATAGTCCAGCGTGCCGTTCTTCGCGTGGAGTGTCCGCCCTTCAGTCGAACCCGGCTTCGCCAACGCGTATCGCGTCGCCGCACCATGGCGAAAGCTACGGATCTCCGAGTAGCCGTCGGCGATCGCCTGGTCAACGTGCTCGACGCCCGTGATCAGCACGTTGTCGTGCGTGCGGTACCGGGCGAGGCCTGCCTGTTCCTTCGCGTCATTGGCGGTCTCTTCGGCGCGACGGTGCGCGCGGGCGGCGTCCTGCTTTGCCTCCCACTCGGCTTGTGCCGCCTCGTCATAGCCGCAGAACGCGAAGATCGCACGCCGCCGGCGCGTCGAGTTCAGGCCGCGCAATGAAACACCGAATTGCTCGCGCAATACACGCTTGCTCTGGTCGTTCCAGCCGGCCGCGTGGTCCAGGACTGACAGCAAAGCGCCAACGTTACGCGCCTCAACATCGGCGGCAAACCGGTTGGCCCCTTCGAACGTCATGCGGCCTCGCTCCAGCTTCGCCATCTCGACCTGCAGTTTGTACTGCCGCAGCGAGATCCGCCCCTTCTGTCGGTCGGCTCCGAGCCTGTCCAGCGACTTTTTCAGGACGGCGTCCCCGATCAGATCACGCAGGCGCTCGGCTACGGGCGACATCGCGAAGCCGACGTCCACCGGACGCTGGTACTGTTCGGGAAGATCCGGTTTTTCGACGAGGCCTGCGGCGAACAGCCGGTCGTCAACCTCCACGTAGGAGATACCGGCCGGCGCGGACTGCAGCGCGGCGACGATACCGGCACCGAGCTCGGCGTCGATCTGCCTTTTCTCGTGACGGTAGATCGCCACCGCGGACTGCATGACGTCGTACGGGAGCGTGTTGCGCAGAACTGGCACGTCCAGGAGAACGGGGAACCACCGCAGGTCGTACTGGAAGCGCTTAGCGTCGCCACGATAGTCCGCCAGCACCGAATCAGGAATCGGGTGATCCAGAAACAGCGCATAGGCGACATGAACCTCGTGCCGGCCGTTTACCCCGCCTGAGAGCGAGAGACGCGGCCCTTGCGACGTGAAGCCGAACAGCGCGTTTGCAACGTGGTCACAGACATCCGGCAGGTGGAAGCGCCGACCGGCGCCGCGCGCGGCCTCGACTTCAGCCTCGATCTGCTCGCCGGACAGCATCCATGCCGGCTTCGTCGCCAGCTCGAACACGAACTGGAAGACCTCCCAGCGCTTGCGCGTGACTTGCCAAGGTTGCAGTTGCCGCCCGTCCCGGCTAAACCAGCGGTTGCGGATTTCTTCGAAAAGCGAGGTGAAGATCGCTTCGGCCGTGCCAGGCTGTCGTACGGTCAAGATTCCGTTGTAGCGGAGGATCGGCATTTCGACGCCACCGCGCGTGAGCGAAATCTCGGTCGTTTCGTAGGCGGATAACGTTGCGTCGTGAAAAAACACGTGGAATACGTGTGCGAGGGTGTCGACGTGGATCGAGGCGTCAGGAGTTTTGATCGTGTACATCAGTGGTTGTCCTTGCGAAAAGGGGCAACCACCCCATCCGGGCAGTTGCCCCGGATTGGGAAAAATTGAAGGTGACTCGTCAGTCGATGTTGAGCAGGTTCGATACCACCGCGGCAACGGCCCAGCCATGGGAACGCGTCAGCGTCTTGATGCGAATGAGCGGTTGAGTTCGCCAGTGGCCGACGCCCAACGCTGCACCGAGCCAAACTGTGTCGAGACGGACGATCCACCCTTCCGACTGACCCCGCTCGATCGACACGCAGCAACGCCGCTTATTCTCGCCAGCGGCCGGCCATTTGGACCATGGCTTTCGACCAAACACGGCCTCGTTTGCATACATAGACCGATTGGCAACGAACACCCATTCCGGCTCGAGCTCCGTAGCACGAAGTGAGTCCTCGATGTATCGAGCAACCTCCTCGACCGTCTTACCTTCGAGTTCAAACGCGTCCTGCGACCGCGATACCGGCCGCTCCAGTACTTCAGACATGGAAACCCTGAAAATAAAAAGGGCCGCACCGAAAGGTGCAGCCCTTGATTGGCAGGCGGCCGCCCAGATGGGCGACCGTCAGTTCGATTTAATGCGTGTGGTGCCGCAGAGAACGACGTTGGTCGCGCTCCGCCTTACGACCGCGTTCGCATGCGACGACGCCGTAGCCGCAGAACACCAGCGTCAGAAGCAGTGCAACAGGACCGAAGTACATATTCATTCTCCGTTCATGGAATCCATGCCTACGACATAAGTTACCACACCGATCACGACCAGTGCTGCAACGTTCATCGCCGCCCAGATCGAGAACTCCGAGATGGCGTGCACGTAGCCGACCACACCGACGATCGACGAGACCGTCAGCGTATGGCAGAACCGTCCGAACTGCTGCCGCTGGTCCTTGGACCAGGACGCTCGAACAAGTCGCGCCCCCAGCCGGGACCGCGGCGTGGCGGCCGGCGGCTCTACCGAGACGACAGCAAAGCTGTCGACCGTCGATTGAATGAGCTTTGCCTCATTACCATCCCAGGTAGCGGTGATCACCGGCGGCGACTCACTCTCATGCACGACCGCCAGGAAAGCACGGACACGGGCCGAGACATAGACCATGCCGAGTTCCGCGTCGTAGGACCCGCGATCGATGATCGAGATCCCGGAGGGGTACTCGATGCAGATGTCGACGAATTGCATCACGCCCCCTATCGCCGGTCGCCATCGAGACCATCCACGAGCCGCAGGCCACCAAGCAACGCCTGATAGCCCTCGTCCGTGTCGAGCTGCGCGAGCGGCACGACGTTGTCACCGCCGCCAGACAGGTCGCGGTGACCGCGCCGGGTGCGAAACGACACCGCGACATGCTGGCGCGATGTCGAATCCGCAACCTCGAGCATCATCCGACTGGTGCGCAGGGTGACGCGGCAGCCGCGGCCGGCCTTCGCCGGCTCGGCTACCACCTCGTGCTCACCTGCTCGCAACCGCAGATCGCGCGCAACACGATGCAGCATCCGCGTCGCATGGTGGGTCAGCGCAGCGTCGGACGCAACGCCACCCGCGCGACGGTCCGCGTACAGAACTTTCGGTACCTTGAACATCTTGCCCTCGAAATGAAAAAAGCGAGGCCCCAAACGGGAACCTCGCTATGCAGGAAGAAGCCGGCGGCTGCCGGCGAATGAACGGCTCAGCGCGTGATGCGCATGCCGGAAGAACTGCTGACGAGCATCACGCGATCGCCAGGGGCGAAGCGCTGCTCGTCGGACTGAACGACCACCAACGTGCGGCCGGACACCGTGCGCACGACGACCTCAAGGCCGGCGTGACGCGCGAGCGATTCCGACAGGCGCTGCGACACGTAGGCCGCACCGGCGCCAGCGAGCGCGCCGGCGATGTATCGGCCGTTGCCGCCGCCGATCGTGCGCGAACCGAGAAATGCGCTGACACCCGCGCTCAACAGCGATGCCAGACCGGAACGGTCCGACTCGTTGCTGATCATGACGCCGCGCACACTGACGACCGTGGCCGCCTCGATTTCTCCCGTGCGCTGAACGTCGTAGCGCTGGTAGACGTCGGGGGAACCGAAGTCGTACGAAGCGCACGCGGTCAACGAAGCGAGGAGCAGAACAGAGATGAGAAGCTTGAACATGGCGATTGCCTCAAAAAAAGAGGGCAATCGCCCGTCAGGGAAATTGCCCTGACAGGGGAGCCGACGCATGGTCGGTGAGAGAAATACGCACGGACAGAGCCGATGCGAAGGGGTCGATGCGAAGGGGTCGATGCGCAGACGCGCGAGAAACAGGTTCAGTGTAGGCCGGCGCGCCACCATCAACCGCCGGAATCGTCGAGAAAACCACCACGCTTTCTTCTGGACGAAAAAAAAGCGCCCGCCCGATGACTCGGGAGGCGCTGGTTGAAGTTGTGTTGGCAATCTACCACGGGATATGCGGGTCCATCGGGTCCACGCCCTTGCTAGGCCGCGACTTCTTCGGCTTTGGCGGGTCATACCCGAAGCGCGCCCAAGCCATCGGATCGATGGGCACCGGGTTCGTTCTTCCTGTTGCCAGGTTCACGAACACTGCAGAGTACGACAGCGATCCCGTCCGATAGAGCGTCCACAGCAGATTGAATGCCTGGACCGAAATCGCCTGGTTGATGACCAGCGACTGCTTGCGCAGCGCGTCGGCCATCGAGCATGAAGGCGTGTCGTCGTCCTTGTCGTTTCGCGCGTTCAGCAGGTCCGGAAACAGATCACCCACGTGAGGCAATCTGTCGTGCCGGGCCCGGCCGAACTCGCCAAGAATGACCTGGCCGCGATCCGTCTCATTGCCGCAGTCGAGGTAATACCTCACCTTACCCCGCTTCGCCGCTTGGACGATCGCATGACGCGCCCGGCGCGTATCCACGCAACCCACCACGAGGTCAGCGTCGAGCCGCACCCGCGAATCAACCCGTCGCGGCTCCGCCTTCCACCGCGTGCCCATCAGGTTGTTGAGCCGATTCACCATGAGAAGCGCTTTGTGCTGGCCGACGTCGTTCGGATAGAACCCCTGCCGACCGACGTTCGTCTCGCTTACCGTATCGTCGTCGAACACTGTGCATTCGATCCCGCCCGGATGGCCCAGTTCGATCATCGCGTGATGTAGCCGCGCGAGGCTCGGAAGAAAGGCGCTTCCCGTTCCGCCGGCGCCTACAACCACTACTTTCCACGGCGCCCGCACCATGTCCTCGGGAATGCGATGCTGAATGGGCTGACTCATCACGCAACCTCCCGGGCCATTGCTGCCGCCCAAGGTTCCGGTACGTCCGGCAAGTTCTCGAAGATCCCTTTCACGCAGAGCCTAAGCACGCGCGATGGTTGCCGATCGCAGTTGCCCAGTACGAACGCGAACTTCACGTCGTGACGGTCGTCCTTGTTGTCGGTAATCGAAAAGTAAGCCGGCCACTGTCCGTGAGAATGACAGTCGACGACCAGCGATTCCCCATCGGCGAGATTCGGCCGCTCATACTCGAGGTGTGACGGCCCGTGAGACAACGCACGCAACGGAATCAACCGGAACCCGCACGATTTCTCGTTCCAGACGATCCAGGCACCGATCTCGTTCGGAAACGCCTCCCGCGTCATCGCATGAAACTCTGCGATAAGCTCCGGCGGCACGGGCCCGCAGTGCAGTTCCGTTACCTCCGAGACTTCCCCGTATGGAACCGGGGTGAACTCGTGGTACATCGCGATGCGCCGCACCGTTCGGATCCAAGGGCGGACGACCTCAAGGAACACCCCATTCCCACCGATCAGCAAACGCTCTCCCAACCGCGTCATCGGCTCGACAGGTTCGCGCGACGGCACCATGACAGTCGGAAACGAATGCTGCAGCACGGTATCGATCGGATTCATACACCACCTCCGTTTGCACCACGCACAAGCTTCCCGGCCGTACGCGATGTGGGCACCAGAACCTTCAACGGAAACGCCTCGCCGAACTTGCCATCCAGCATGTCGCGCCAGAACGCGAACACGCCGCGCTTATATTTCACCCGCGCGGAGCCTTGGTTTGGATGGGTGAAGGCCGACTCAAAAAAGGCCGATTCCCACCCGCCAATCGCCTTCACCTCGACGCGGGTGGGTACCTTGGCAGTGCCGATGCAGATCTCGCCGCCGTCCCACGTGTTGAAGTACGGTGGCTCGAACAGCGGCGTGTCGGCCGATGGCCGATCGGCAGTTTTCACGGAGAACACGCGAAAGCCAGAGATCGATGCTTGGAACACCAGCCCCGGATGCGGAACGACCGCCGAACGAACACCCAATTCTTGGCAGTCGAAGAACACTCGGCGCATCGCCGGCGGACTCCACCACGTAACACTCGTGCTGGACGTGCCGAGAACGTTCGACGGCAGAAACTCCGACTTCGGTGCGGCGTTCTGGTCGAGCTGGAACAGCGCATTGAGCAACGCGTTGTGATTCACTGGTCGGCCTGCGCCAATCAGCGGCCGACCGCCACGATCGTGGGTGATTTCATGGACGGTGGCGAACTGATTGCCCGATTGACCCGCGTAAAAAAGGATGGCGGAAGCGAGCTTAACGGCTCGCTTTACCTCTGCTGCTGCAAGTTCAGACATATGGATTCCTTGGCTCATTCAGATAGACCGCAACGCCTGCAAAAGGCGATCGACGTGCTTCAGCATTCGGAAACCGAGTGCAAGATCGCGGTACTGCTGCGCGATGGCGTCGCTGCGCGTGGAAAAAGGGATGAAGGTGCTGTAGTAGGTTTCTTCGCTACCCTGGTGGGCGTAGTTGTAGTGATCGTCGAGAAGCTCACCGATGAGAGCGTTCTCGTCGATGACGACCGTGGCCAACGCATAGATCGGCTGCCCATCGACACCCTCTCCGAGAAGATGTCGTTTGCCGGCGGTACGCAGAAGACGTGACAATGTGGCGAGCTCAGTGCAGACGTTCGCCATTTCTCCGTCAGTCGATGTACGCAACGCCAACAACTCGCGCTCAAACAAATAACTCGATTTCGAGCGCCGACCAGTCACCTTCGCCGGTTTCCGGACGGAGTCGGGATAGATCTGCGGACGCACGACACTGGGAAGACGCCGAGCGATCGACTCTTCGTCGTCCTCGTACATCTCTCGGAGCCACTCGATCGCCTCCTCATCAGTTGCTGACTCCTCGTACTCCCAGTGAAAGCGAGCAAACTGGCACAGGAACCATCCGGGCGTCCGGATCAGCCCCGTCCGGTACGAGACGCGATCGAGAACCGATAGCACCGAGGGAAGCAACAAGGGGTGAACCCGCTCGGCCGCCGGAGCGAACTTCTCGAGCGAATACACCTCCTCGTTCACCATTTCCAACGCGAGATACAGAGGGGACTCCAAGTTCGACTCGTCCCCGTTGCAGCGGCACTCGACCATCTCCACTACCGTCGCTCGATCCAGAAGCACTGGCGTGTAGGAGATGTTCCGCGTCTCCATCCCGATACGTCCCAACCACGCCTTGAAGGCTTGCTTGAAAGCATCCAACGCGCCGGAAGGACTTTCGACGTCGGCCGCGCGAAGCGGGCCGTCGACGAAGTGCGTTTTCGCCATCTCAGCCAAATCGATCTCGGTGCGCCACCGGTACATCCCTGCGACAGGCACGCGATCCGATAGCGCCGGCAGCGTCAGAAAATCATGGGCAGATCCACGTCGGGCAACTGAACCGCGCGTCGATTCCCACTGCGGGCCGTCGACGTCAACGAGACGTGAATCAAGTCCCGGAGGACCGTACAGCATTTGGAAACCTCGTCGTCATGAAAAAAAACCGCCCATCCGGGCGGTTCTTGTTGGTTGAAGCCGTTGTCCGGATCGGACAAGGCCTTGAGCAGATCGTCCTCACGCATGGGAGCCTTTGGCACCCGCCGCGCGGACGAATTTGTAGTGCGCCACCTCGCCCTTGATTTCGGGGCCATCGACCGCAGCGGTCGTCAGCTCCGGATACTGGGCGGTGTACAGATCACGCACCTGATCCGCCGAGAAGGCCGGTCCGGGGTCCATGAGAGCCATACCGTTGTAGGTGAACTCGCGTACCAGTGCAGCAATGCTGATCGACATGGTTCACCTCACAGGAGCAACAACGACAGATCCGTGCCGACCGGCTTCTCGTCGGCCGGGGGCGTCACCCCGGCCGCTTCCTCATCCGCATCAGCGTCTTCGTCCACGGCCGCATTCGTGGCCGCAGGCTTCGACGCTTTCGACAATGCCTTCTGCGCCTTCGTCGCCTGCGACTGCTGCTGGGCCTCGAGGATCGCATTGGTCGCCGCCACCTGATCGCCGAGCGACTGGTGCACATCGGTAAAGCTGCCGATCGCCGCCGCGAAGCCCTCGTCGAGCTCTGCGGCCGTCGCTTTCAGGATCAACGGCTGTCGCAGCATCGCGTCCTTGCCACCTGCCGGCGTCAAAAACACGACGATGTTGTCGCCATCCATCGTCAGCGACAAGACGAGTTTTTCCGCGGAACGAAGCAGCGGTTCGAGTGCTTGAAACATTTGAATCTCCAAATAATATGCGCCGCTCGAGGCGGCGCAGAGTGTCGATGCGACTCGGCCAGGGGCCGCCCGCTGCTTAGAACTTGAGAACTTTCAGGAGCTTGCCCTCGTAGGTGAAACCTTCGACGGCGAGCAACGCCGTGATGACTTCGGCCTTCGACTTCGAGAAGACTTTCTTGAAGCTGTCGCCCATCGCCACGCGCAGCCCGAGCTCGTCCGCGATCACCATCATCTCGGCCTTGGTGACGAGGTCCAGAAACTCCTTGTCGAGCTTCCAGTACTGCGTCAGATCGAGGTTGTGGTGCTTGCAGAGTTGCTTGAGATACGAGACGTCGAGACCTTCGACCGCCGCGACAAACATGCCGGTGACCAGCATCGCAGCCTGCTCATCCGACGTGGTACAAGCGAGAAGAAGAGCCTTCGGGAGATCGGCCGCAGGAGCCTTCTCGTCCGTCACCTTTTCGTAGACGGATCGGAAAACTTCGTCCTTGATCTGACGCGCATAGCCCGCGAGGACGATTGCGATCAGGTACTGTCGAGCGAGCGCCGCATTTTTGCCGACGTCGCGCCGCAGTGCCTTCCGCCACAGCGCCTCACGGTATTGCTTCACCCGGTCGGATTCGGCGACCATGGTTACCGCTGCCGGCGCGGAGGCATCGGAGCTCGATGCACTCTTGCCCGCTGCTTTAGTCGGAACGGACGAACCCTTGGCGTCAGAGGTCGCAGCTTTCGCCGCCGCTTTCTCAGCCGTGATCCGGTCCGCAACCTTACGCATATTGCAGACAGTGTCGAAACACTGGCCGCGGAAGGTCTTGCCGAGAGAATCGGGCAGCCCGCTGACCGCGACGCCGTAGTTCTGGCAGCCGTGGCACGCCCTCGCCTGCTCCGCTCCTACACCGTTCGCCCCGTCGACCGCGAGTTGAACCCGCGTGTGATTGTCGCCGGCGCGCACGATACGCACGGTTGGGAACTCGTCACGTAAGCCCGCGGCCGTGACCTCGAGCTGCTTATCCGTCTTCCCGTTGTAGCACTGGCGATTCGTGCAGTTACCGGTCGCGATCGACTCGCCGAACATCTCGGATTGCATCGCCGAGTTGTGCGGGCACGCCGCGCAATCGGTCTTGTCGAAGATCGCGGCGGACAGAGAGCAAGCCGCGCTCTCGACGAGCTTTCGCACGTCGGTAACGGACTTCTTCTCGGAGATGATCACCGGAAGCACGCGATCCTGATTCTCCTTGGACAGCGCGGCAAGCAGCTCCGCGTGACCCAGAAGGATCTGGCGCGTGTTCAGGGCGATGAGGACTTCGTTACTGCAGTTCAGCAGCGCGAGACGGCTGTTGAGCGTGGGAAGGCTCCAGCCGATCCGCCTGGCAGCCTCTTCGCGATCCCCTTGACAGCGGCCGAGGAGGCGCGCCGCCTCGACTGCCTCGTCACCGGGGGACATGTCGTCACGCTGGATATTCTCGGTAAAGGCGATTTCTTCCGCCTCAACCGCATCCACGTCTTTGACGTTCACCGGCATGTCGTAGTCATCGCCGCGCGTCTCGAGCGCGGCTTTGTACCGACGGCCGCCGGCGATCAGTTCGTAGAATCCGTCGTCGAGGGGTCGGACGATTACCGGCGTATCAACACCGCGAGCCGAGATCGACGCCTTCATTTCGGCCATCTTGGCGTCATCGAAGTACGTGCGAGGGTTCCGGCCCAGCTTGATACGTCCGAGCTTGATGGTAGGTTGCTGCAGAGGGGCTTGTTGCATTGCAGATTCTCCGAAGAGGGAACCTGCCCCCGATCGGGAGTGGTTCCCGGTGGGGTTGGAAAGGAATGCCGGCGGCGCCGGCTGAGTCGATGCGTCAGAGACGCGGTAGATGAAGAAAAGATACCGCTTGAATTTTCGGGAACTCGGCGGAAAGCCCATAAGAACGCGCTAGCTTTCACCGGTTGCCGATCGCGGCACCCGCAGGGACTGAAGGAAAAAAAGCCCGATCGAATGATCGGGCCTTGGTGTAAGAGGATGTCGCGCTACCGCGCGTTTTAGAAGAGGGCCAACTGATCGACGGCCTCAAAGATACTGGCCCTCGACTGCTCGACAGCGTCGTCGAAGAGATCGCAGAGGGTGTCGGCAGGAGGCACTGCCGCGACCGCCGGCACTTCGACGGCCATTGCCACGGCGACCTCACTCTCGAACATCAGGTCATCGTCCGGTTCCTGCTTTACGTCGGCGTCCGGAGCGACCGTGCTCCGGTCCAGCGCCAATACTTCGCGCAGAGCATCTGCCTGCCTGCGCTGCCGAAGCTTCGCCCGCCAACCGCCGAGAATATGCGCCGGGGTGTACCACATGCCCCACACTTCCCCGGTGAGTGCATTCCCATGCACGACAATCGCTGGGATATGCATCATCGACAGCTGCAGGTACGTCATATGGACGCAGCGTGCATCGATGTCGATGCACGTTGCATGCATGGTCTGCTGATAGTTCTGGCCAATCGACAGCAATGCATCTGCCGTCGCGATCACCATCCCACCAGCACCACATGCAGGCTCTTGCATCCGCATGACCCCCTCCTGCTCGATGACCTCGCTGCGGCTACCAATCGAGATGCCGGCCATCAACCGAGAGACGCAGTAGGGCGTGAAGAACTGGCCGGCACGATCGTTCCCGATCTCCAACATCATGTACGTCTCGCCGAGCACGTCCGTCAGATTTCCTGGACTCGGCAGCGCGCCCGGAGGAAGGCGGTCGTCGACGCCAAGCCGATGCTCGAACGAGAGTGTCAGCTCCGCGAACATCCTGGCAAACAGTTGCAGCTCTTCGGGTTTGTATTTTCCGACTATCTCTAGGTAGCGTTTTTCCCGCGGTTCAAACTGGGGCTTGTCCACGCTGTTGCTAAGCGCGATAGCGGATATCTCGACGAAATCCGCAAACACAGCATTGATCTGATGGGCATAGCCAAACCGCTTGAGCAGCTTCACGACTTCAGCCTGATGGGGATCGGCTTCGCGTGCAAACTTTCTTTCCGCACTCTTTCGGCTCATACAGCGGCCTCCAGCGTACGGACAGTTGAAACGGACATGGTGCTCTCCAGATTGATGACGGGAGAGCACGCCCGACGGGAGTGATCCCGTAGGGGTGCAGTAGATGGGCCGCGCGCGGCCGTAGGTCGATGCGTCGTAGACGCGGTGGTTGGAACGGATGGTAAAGCGCGGTACCAGAACTGGGGGCCCGAAATGCCGTCAGGTTCGGGCACGCTTTCGCCCAGGTGGCCGAGCAGCCGAGATATCCACAATTACGCTGCACAAGCTTGTGGATAAGTCGCCGCCGCCCTAGCCTAGCGGCGCTCGCAGCTCGATGCTCACTTTTTAAGCAGAACCTGGGCCGCGCAACCGGTTGAGCGGGGTAAGGCGAAAAGCTCCAGCAAACAGGTGCGCTTTCTCAGGCATCTCCAGTGCCCACCGGCTGCATGGTTGAGGTGCGCGCGTCCCTCGCTCCCACCCTACCAACCGGGTAAGTGCTCCTTGGGCCGGCTGACGCGTCACCGCATTTGACCGGCCGCCGTGCCACGCGTCGCGCACCCCCATACGCCGAAACCTCTAACCCACTCAACATGGACCTGATCATTCCCAGTCTGCTGATGATCGTCACCCTGGTCGCTGTCTTGACAAGGCTTAGCCACGATAGTCGAATAGTCGTCGGTTGCGCGACGGTGGCCCTCCTCGCCGCGTCCTGGGCTTTCTCGGCACTGAGACGGCAGCTCGATCGTTGGCGGGAACAGCGAGACGCCAACGAGAAAATGGTCATGGAACAGCGGTTCCCGTTTTGCCACATAACCCGTCTTTCGACCGGCGAGTGGTTCCTCACGGAGAAGGAGACGGGCCGTGAATACAAGGGCCCGCTGAAGACACCGCTACCAATCGCAAACAACGAGGGCGCACGATGAGCCGCGTCTCCTTTGCGGGCGTCGCTGTTCCACTCGACGACGTCCAGGAAAAACCCGCCGCATTCGTCCGCCCGCTCGAGCGCGCGAAGATCAGTCCGGGGTACGCGCAATGCCTATGCCGCGGCGCGGCCTCGCCGCTGCGCCTCCAGATCCGCCGATACGGGAGCCTGTTCCATCTTGCCGGGTGGCCAGATGAGGGACCGTTGCACGACCGCCTGTCTTGTTCGTTCCACAAGGATCCGAGTGACGGGAGCAGCGAATCCGGAAAGGCCCTGCCAGGCATCGTGGCCACCGCAGCGGGCTTGCGCGCGAAGCTCGACGTCGCCCTCACACAGCGCACCGTCGGTGCGGTATCAAAGGGCCCACGGCAAGCCGGTGCACCCACGACCTCGCGCCGCTCGGCGCCGCTCCTCGGCTTCCTGCAGACGCTCTGGCAAGTCGCCGGGCTCAATCGCTGGTCCGGTGTTGAACGCGCGCGGAATTGGGGCGTCTGCAATGCGCGTGTCCTCGCCGAAGTCAGCGACGCCGTGATCAACGGCGAACCCGCAGAGAAGGTCCTGCACGTCATGCGCAGGTTCCAGGAAGCGGATCGCAACGCGATCAACGCCGAGTTCGACGCTTTTCTCGCACGCGTTGTCCAGCGCGACGGCACGAACCATCGCGGCCTGGTCATCGGCGAGATCTCAGAAATTGGCGTGCCCCCTTTCGGGCGCTCGATCACATTGCGACAGAGCGCAAAGCGGTACTACTGCAATGCCGAGCTGATCGCGTTCGCCGAAAAGCGATACGGCCACGCGATGCGCGCCCTCGGCGACGGGAGCGCCCGAGTTGTCGCGATTCTCGTGATCGAGCGTACGCCGAAGGGGCATCACGTTGTAGTCGAGCTCGCAGCAATGCTTTGCTCGTCCACGTACATCACATGCGATTCCATCCACGAAGTCGCTATGGCAAATCGGCTCGTTGTCGAAGGCCGCAGCTTCGTCAAGCCGATCCGGCTCGACGAGGGCGCCGACATGCTGCCGGACTTCGTCCTAACGGACACTGCGGAGCCGACCCACATCGAGGTCTACGGGATGAATGGCTTGACCGAGTACGAGACTCGCAAGCGGGAAAACAACGTCTTCGCATATCGCGCGGAATCCAAGCTGTGGAGTGGGATATCGACAGGTCTCAGCTGGCCGACCTCCGGTTCCCCCCCATTGCCCGACGAAGCACCGGGCCTTGACTTCGCCGCGCCGCCGGCAAGATGAAGGCATCTTCTCAACCTGGATGCCTCCTATGCACGGTAAGTCGCTGTTTCTCCATCACGCGGTCTCCCGCACCGATCAGTGGAGTGCGCAGTTTCCTGCCCTCTCAATGGCATGTCGCCAACCCGACTCGTTCTCCGGCGGCCGACAGCTCGCCGTCGCGGTGACCGACGCTCGCGGACTGCGGTGCGCAGTCTTCACGAGCTTCGGCGCCATCCTCGAGTTCCGCGCGTCGTGGGACGAACTGGAACGCGCCGGCACCTGGTGGCATTACGCGCGGGTATGGCATTTCTGGTTCGTCGACGATCTTCAATCCGCGCGACGAGTATTTCCTACCGATTCCGGCCAGATCGTCGTCGCATCCTCCGAATCAAGCGACACATCCAACACGTCCACCGACTCGCTCCTGTCCCTTATTCGCGTTGCGGAACTACGGGCTTCACGCGATTAATTCAGACGAGTAAGGAATTACCGGAAGGAATATTCGCGCTTTTCTCGGTTTTGCCGGCATGCAAAAACAGCAATAATGCCGGCGACGAGAAACTTACAACCTTCCGACAAATGATCGAACAGCTCTATCCATGTGAGCACTGTGGCGGCCGGCCGACCGTCGGCCGATCCCAACGACTCGTCGAGTGCGACGAGAATCGCCGATTCGATTTCAGCCAGTTCGGCCGTTTCGGCGGCCCCCCGAACATCGGTGACGTACTTCCCCGCCCGCCCGAGGCTCCGCTGACCGAACCATTGGTCTGCATCTATTGCACAGGTTGCGGCATGTCGACGCAGTGGGAAACGATCGGCGACGACGAAGCGGCCGCGAAAGACCGCTGCGCCGAAACATGGAACCAGCGCTTGAATCGACCGAAGGCAACGGATGAGGACCTGCGAAGGCTGATCGAGAGAGAGCTCGGCGCCTGCGATACGCAGCTGGTTCTCGACATGCTGTCCCGCGTAGATGGAGACTGGAACGAGATTGGTCCGATCTTCAAGATGTTGGCGCAGCGCATTGTCGACGCGACCGTCGTCACCTTCGATACGTGGCCGATCGCACCGGTACTCGAAGACGCAGCACGATATCGAAAACTCGTCCAGTTGGCGAAGTGGATCGAAGTCGACGGCCAGGACTATGTCCAGTTCCCGAAAATCCACTCGCCGAGCGAGCATCGAGATTTTCTGTTTGAAGATCGGATCGCGATCGCGGTGGACGCCATGCCCGACCGAGATCGGTGGTAGCTGGTGAACGCCACAACACGTCGGGCGACCAGGCGCCGGACGGATATCATTACGAACTCGACCAACCAACTACAAAACCAGAACCATGCGAGGAACCATAAAGTGGTTCTCGAAGGATAAGGGCCACGGCTTTATCCACGGGGAAGCAGCCACCGACTATTTCTTTCACGTCAGCGACGTCCTCGGTGCCGAGGCGCCACGCGACGGTGACATCGTCGAGTTCGATGCCACTTCAAACAATCGGGGTCCACGCGCGGCCAAAGTGCGTATCCTTGAAAAGCAATCGCGACCCTCCGCCTCGCAACATCGCGACGATCGCGTCGAATGCATTGCATGCGAGAAGAAGATGGTCCCGCGGATCATCACGCATCGGGGGCGGCCAGAGCGCTCCGTTTGTCCGTATTGCGCAGCCACATTCAAACGGTTCGGTATGTGCTTCATCGCTTCCGCCGTCTACGGCGACTACGACGCACCGGAAGTTCTTGCTCTTCGCGGATTCCGGGACAACGTGCTCCGGACCACGAAGCCGGGCCGATGGGCGATCCGGACGTACTACCAGGTATCGCCACCGCTCGCGCGATTCCTCCATGCGCATCCGAAGCTCGCGAAGCACATCAGACCAGTTCTCGACGTAGTCGTTCGCAGTGTTCGGCGGCGCCCGCAGTGAACAAAAAAGGCTCTTCGTGGATTTCCGGGGGGAACGCCGGCGAGGAACGTCGGCGTTCGCCAAAACCGGCCATCCAGCATTAGGAGGAAACAGTGATTTTTGATTGGCTCAAGAGCAAGACGAAGCCGACTGGTCCAGATTTTTCAGATGTCGACTCTCTCGAGAAAGCGGAAGCGCTCTACAAAAGCGGAGCACTTGGGAAAGTGTTGCTGATGCCCAGCGAGTTCGGCGGCCCGGATTTTGGTGCAAACGTCGTTTACGTACCGGTCGATATTGTGGCCCTGAAGCAATCTATGGACCGCAACGTTATCGCCCCAATGGCAGCTGCGGGCAAGGTCACTAGATATTCGGCGACACCGGAATACCAAGGGGCGAGCTTTATCCCCAAAGCGATCAAGGTCGAAGCTAGCAACCCGGGCCAGTTTTCGTCTGTCATCAGGATTTGGGGTGAGGCGCTGCCCGACCAAACTTGAATGATGTGGCGTTGTCCGTCATCGGCCAGGAGCAGACGGTCGACACGGTCGCGAATAATGATGACAATTTCCTACGAGTATCCCAACGACGGGAAACTCGGACCAGAATTCGGGCTTCGCATTCGTGCCCAGCACGGCTTTGCGGTGCGCATCGCCCAGGCTACGAGAGGACGTGAAAACTGGAGGACCGATCGCCGTCAGAAATCGACGATCATCTGCGTCTGCTCCGCTTGGAAAACGAAAGCTCACCCGTCAGTTCGGACAGGCCTTCGTCCTCGATGATGCGACTGCCGAATCTGTCGACTTCGACTCTAGGCGCGTCTTCCTCAGAAAACCAAATCAATGACACGGTGGTATCCGTTTTCGCATAGTGCCTGGCGAGTTCAGTGAGATCGAGCCCGACTTCCCAATCGTCGAACCATATGTCCTGCTCCACGGTGCCTTGTTCCGTACCGTTTTTTTCCAAGGCGCGCAGCCGCGCTGCAACGGAGGCATCGGGGATAGGTGACTTCGATGGAATCTTCGCACCCATCTGACGCAATGTCGTCGAGCGTGCGGCGTAGCGTATGCGCCCTGACTCCATTGTCACGAATGCACAGGGGAGTGGTGCAAACTGGGCGAAGCGCGAGCAGGCCGCGGGATACGATGTTTTGAACTCCTGAGCTAATTGTTGTATGGCGGCGAGGCTCGGTTCGTCGATGTCCCGAATGATCGTCTGGAACTGCTGCCAGGGCATGAGCAGTTCTGCGGCGAAGGTGTCGCAAAAGACTTCATTCTGGTCGCGCTTGACATATCCCCATTGCGGAACAAGTTCGTGCCGGGAAGGAAGGCCAAGTACGATGTGTGCAATCTCATGGCAAATCGTAAACCGTTGCCGCTCATCGGGTTCGCCTGAGTTGACGGTGATGTGTGTCTTGCCCCTGATGGTGACGGTAGTGCCCGATTGTCCCGAGCCCAAGTCCTCCACATGCAATCGGGCGTTGGCCTTCTTGATGTATGGCGTGAGATCGTTTCGGATGTTCGATAGATCCAGGTCTGAAATCCAGTCGCGCGCGATGCGCTGAACATCCTGATCATCCACGGCCTACTCCTCGTCGTCTTCGGCTTCGTAAAGACGCTTGACCCGTTCGATGAGTTTTTCAGGAGTGGGTCGAGCGTCGCCTCGAAATCGCATTCCCGCGGCGGAGATGAAGTAGTCCACCGGAATCTCCGCGTGGTCAAGCACATATTTGACCAATTCCACCGACGCGTCCGCATGATCCGCGAGCCACTTGACCATCGCAGCATCGCGTTCTGGCGCTTTCAGCGCGCGTATCAGCTTGGCCAAAGTGTCGGGCGTCGGGTTGGTTTTCTCGCCGCTCTCAAGGCGATTGATGTAGGCGTTATCCACATCGCTGAGTTCGCTTAATTCGCGCTGTGAGAGCGTTCGGCGTTCACGCAGCGCTCGCAGCGCTGCGCCTAGGCCGGTCTGGGGCATCAGGTTTCTCCGAAATCAATATTCACAAGCGACAGACGGTAGCTCGCAGTCGTCATCGCGGTCGAGCCACGCCCAGTGGCCCATGAGCAGGCAAATACGGACGCACCGCGTCCTCTGCTTGACAGCAGTAAAAAGTTCTGTCAGGCTGTTGTCTAGCCAGACAACGGATGCACTTGCTCCAATATGCCGCGTCTGCGCATAAAACGAGGCGAGGTTGTTTGTCTGGACAACAAGTCTGCCATGCCCCTCGCACGATCGCAACCATGTTTTTGCGTGAGGTGCTCGATGGAACCCCAATTATTTGAACTGTTTTTGCACGGCTGCGGGGACCCGCAGGTAATCGAGGCGGCAGGCGACGAGCTGCTGAAGGACGTGCTCGCGCGCCACAACGCGCTGCCCGGAGATGGCGAGTTCGTTTTCGTAGGAGAGACCGAGGAGGCGCGTACCGACGTAGATGGCGAGTGCGACACTCACGCGCCGGCCGACGTGAGTTTGACCGTGCTGGCACTCCTGCTGCCTGAGAAGCGGCACATTCACACGAAGGCGGCACGCAGCGTCACGGTGATGGTGAATTACAACGGCCAGAAGCCCAAGCGCCACTTTTCTCCCGCCGCGACGATTGAAACCGTCACGGTGTGGGCCAAGAAGCGCTTTCATATCGACGACGCCGATGGTGCAGAACTGGTGCTGGAACTGGAGCCGTCCAAGGAAATTCCGCGGATCGACCAGCACCTTGGCGAACTTCTGCGTCCCGGGCAGCATGCGCTCGAGTTCAACCTAGTCAAAGAAGTCAATCCGCAGGGCTGACCATGTCGACGAACGCGCAGCGGCTGCTTGAGGCGGAACTGACGGGGGGGCGTTTTCGCGCTGGTGTTGCGGGGGGCCGCTGGGCGCTCGCAACGCCGGTGTCAGGACTTGTCTGGCCTTACGTCGATACATGGATCACGGCAGGGATTCGACCCAACAGCCCGGATCAGTGGCTGGTGCGATGGAATGTTGACCAATACGGCAGCCAAGCCAGCACGGGCGGTTTTTGGGATCCGGGCACGGGCACCTTCCTCGCTCCTGAAAAATGGCCCAAAGGCCGATCCGGTTCTACCGTTGCGTCAGTGTTCAAGGTCGCCGGATGGGCCGCGCCTGGTCGTGGTTTCTATCACCATTACGACCGGCTCGCGATTCCGGGACACCCCTGGACGAAGGATGCATGGAATCCGACCGTGAAGCTGACTGATTTCATCACGCTCGTCTATCGTTGGCTCAACTGCGGGGACTATCTTGGCCAATAGCGACCAGATCGAAATCCCGCTCATGCTGTGGCGTCGGCTGGTGCGCCAGCTCGCTTCACGTAGCCGCGGCCGACGGGAATCCGGAGCGTTTCTCCTCGGTCGGCAGAATGCCCCCAAGCGCCAGGTCGTCGATTTCATTTGCTATGACGATCTGGACCCCAGGGCGCTGAGTCACGGGATCGTCGAGTTCCATCGGACGGGCTTCTCCTCTTTGTGGGAAGTCTGCAACAGGCGCGGGCTGCATGTGCTAGCTGACGTGCATACGCACCCGACTCCGGATGTCCGGCAGAGCTCGGTAGACAAGGCCAACCCGATGATCCCGATCGCCGGGCACGTCGCCTTGATCCTGCCGAGCTTCGGCGACACGTCGTTATGGTCGCTTTCGAGGGTGGGCATTCACCGCTTTCTCGGGAAGCGCCAGTGGCGGTCTTTCGACGAAGGGGACGCGAATGTCCCCGTGCGTCTCTCCTTGTGGTGATGCAATGATCGAAATATCGGAGCTTCCAGGCAATTTGTCCCGTATCGACAAAATCTGGCTTGACCGTGACGGGACCGCACCGAAAGAATCCCGGATCGCACGTGCGGCTCGCCGATTGCAAATCGTAGTCGGCACCGACGTTGCAAATTCCCATGCAAAGCAGGTGGCGCTCCTTACGGTGGTAAATCTCGCCGTAAAGTGCTTTGCTGCTCCGGTGCAGGTGATCGCGCCGGACAGCGTATGGGCGGCACGGACACTCGTGCGCGTCAGCTTGCAGCCGACGCTGGGGAACGCGCTGGAGGAACTCGGTGGGCAGCGTCACCTTGACGGCGTCGATCCCGACCGGGTTCACATCCTGCTGGGTGATGCGGACCCGCGAAGGCTTTCCCTGCGCATTACCTTTGATGGCTGGAAAGTGAGTGTCGGACCTGCGGCGCAGGTCGCGCGGCTTCCTGAGCGTCCATGGTGTGCGCTGGCACCGCTTGCCGCTGCAGCCGTGGCGTTGGGCGAGGTGTTTGCTTCGTTCGCGCGTATTAGCGTAGCGGCTGCACGCCGCGCCATCGGATTTTCGTTGTGGCGACCGGACCTGCCGATTGATTCGTCCGACTCGATTGGGGGCGCCATTGACGAAGCCCCGGTGGAGCTTTCCTGCTTTGGGTTGGGCCACCTTGGACAAGCCTACCTTTGGGCACTGGCATGTCTGCCGTTTTCTACCACCAAAGGCTCAAGAATCTATCTATGCGACGACGACCAGGTCGAATCGCCGAATCTGGAAACGGGCGCTCTATTGAATAGCGACACGCTCGGACACCCCAAGACCCGTGTGGTGTCGGAATGGCTTTTGAAGCGCGGATTCGATACCCGGCTGATTGAGCGGTTCGTAGATGGGAATTATCGTCGAAGTGATCGTGAGCCCGTGATTGCGCTGTCGGGATTCGACGACAACGAGGCGCGTCAGTGGTTAACCCAAGCGGGCTTTCCGTTGATCTTCGATTCGGGCTTGGGCGGCGAAGTCGGAACTTTCGACTCCGTAGCTGTGCATACGTGGCCGAACCGGCGGCCTGCGGCTGACTTGTGGCCACTTGAGAACGCGCAGGCGCGCCGGGAAAGGGAAGAACGGGCGCGTCGCCGGGCGGAGGCGAACCAGGGCTACGGCGCGCTTGCGCCGGACGAATGCGGTCGCGTTCTGGTCGCAGGCAAGTCAGTCGCGGTTCCGTTCGTCGGCGCTGTGTCATCTGCTTTTGTTCTATCAGAGATGCTGCGCACGCTTAACGCTGGCCCCACCTTCTATGACGCGAGGTTTAGGGTATGCGCGCTCTCTGACCGCGCCCTGACCGCATCGCTACGTTCCGGGCAGGCAGAACCCGTGAGCGGCATTCGTTGCCAGCAACTCGCTTGTTCCTGAGATCCTCGGAGATCAGCCAGACTGAATTTATCAAAGGAAGCTTCGTGGCCGAGACACAGCGTCTTGTCGGACGCATGCATATAGCGACGCCGAAAGGCTGCTTTGGAGAAGTCCGAAGGTCGCTTGTGGGTCGGCAAGCGACGACCACGGAAATCCACGAAGAATCAAAAAAAAGCCGGCTTGCGCCGGCTTAACGATGATTCTAGCGATTTCCGAGGGCCAGTGCCAGAACCTGAGAGACACACTCAGTTTATCGAGCAGTGGCTCGACGCGATCCCCGTATCACCTCCGATTTTCAGGTCCATTCTGGCATCCCGATCATTGCGCTGGGATTCACGCGTAGCGCCGCCGCAGTCGTATTCGCTCAAGCCGCGCTCCCCAATCGCGGCCCAAGAATTCTGTACAACGCTTGGCGCGAAATGCCCAACGCACCAGCAGCATGGGTCTTGTTCCCACTGGCCGCCTCGAGCGCAGCCTTCGCCTCATCGACGGTCGGCAACGCATTCTTCAACTCGGCCTGCCGGGTGAAGGTCGACAGGTAGGCATTCGCCTTCGACACCCGGCTATGCCCGGCAGCCTCGGCCACCCGCCGCTTTGCCTCGTCATGCGCGGCAGGATCGGGCCGCGACGACGAACCCTTGATCGGTGCCGGCACCTCGGCCACCTGCTCGTAGAGCGTCTGCAGATACTCGTGACGCAGTCCGTGACTCGTCACGCCGATGCCGCTTTTCGTCACGCCATGCTTGCCGAGCACGTAGTAGTACCAGTCGCGCCACTGCTTCAACGTCCGGCCGACGGGAATTGTGGACCCGGTGACACCGTTGCTCAGGCGGGCCGCTTCTTCTAGGATCGCGATCTTCCGCTCAATCGGCACCTCCCGCGGCCGCCCACCCTTGGTTCCGCGAGTCACCGCAAGCATATGCGGATCCCGAACCGCTTCTACCGGGCGCAGCATGAAGCTCTCCTCGACACGCAGCCCGAACGCTGCCTGCAGTTTGAGCTGCACGGCGGTGTACGGACACGTCTGCGCGATCTCTGCGATCTTCGCGACCGCGTCCACCCCGTTCGCCACCCACGACTTATCCTCGGTCGCCACATAGCTGCGCTCGAGGCCCGCCTCACGGCGATCGACGTAATCGCCGAGCGTGCCGACGAGGTTCGCCTTGCCCAGCCACTGCGCAAGCGCTCGCAAGTAGGTGAGCTTGTTCTCGATCGTGCCGCCGGACTGTTCAGCCTTGACCCATTGGTCGACCAGGTACTCGATGTGCTTGGTCTTCAAGGACCACGGCGTCTGAAGGGCGAAGCCACCCTCGCGCAGTTCGACGAATGCCTTGCAGATCGCCGTCGCGCGATATTCCTGCGTCTTGATCGATAACGCACGCTTGCTGATCCGCGTCGTGCTGTGGATCTCTGCGACGTGCTGATCGAAGAGCACCAGCAGCGCATCGCGAAATTCCGGCGACAGTCGATAGCGGCCCACAACAGCCCGAACGTTGAGGATCGCAGCCATACACTTACTCCTTGCGGCCGGCGCCGCTCACATCTGGCGGAACACTCCCGCCACTTCTTTTAACCTATCGATCCTGCGCGGCCAACGCATTCCTCCGCAATGACCGCCCACCGATCGCGCTCCGCGAGACCGTCGGCCTCGATCTACGGGGCCAACGCCGATTCCCATTCGCGAACCCATCCTACGATGCGCGCCTTCGCGGTCAAGAACCGATCGGCGCTGATTCGCCCGTGTCCCGCCGATTCCACTGACGCGGCAAATCTTCGGTCAGCCAACGGTGCCCGCTCCGCG
The DNA here is from genome assembly GCF_001522185.1 of Burkholderia sp. RF2-non_BP3. Taxonomy (NCBI): domain Bacteria; kingdom Pseudomonadati; phylum Pseudomonadota; class Betaproteobacteria; order Burkholderiales; family Burkholderiaceae; genus Burkholderia; species Burkholderia sp. RF2-non_BP3. The sequence continues at coordinate 83,118 of NZ_LOSU01000066.1, forward strand.
CAATCGCTCCCCACGTCAGTCGGCGCGGGTCGATCTGGATTGCTCGCTGCGAACCCATAGACGTTCACCTTTGCCGCCCGTTGCCCGCCCCTACCTGGCGCAACAACGGCTACTTCTCTCGCCCTCGCTCGCGCGAGTGGCTCCGCCGGTATCCGCCGGCGCGGGCTTGCTGCTTCCTGTCCTTTAGCGATTCCATCCGATCAGCCCGCTGCATGGGAAGAGCATGCAATCCGACTGTCCATCCTGCTGCCATGACCGACGTAGTCCGCGCTCCGCGCAAACCGTCGCCGACCATTTCGCACCCGCTCTCCGGACGCGCTGCGCGGAGTGACTCCGCCCAGATCAGCTTCGTGGCTACCCTGCCAGCCTGACGCTTGCGCGTCTCGGCGTCGACGATCCTCGCGGTCGCCGGCGCCGAGCTATGTGCCGGGCAATTCCTGTTGCGCATTTTGGTTACGGCTGCGCCTACCGTTCGTTCTTCCAATCAGGGAATCGCGACGCCGGTCTCTCCGGTTCGCAAGACTTCCCCCGCCCCCAAGCACGTTCATGTCCGCCGCGGTGTATCGGGCTTCCTGAACGCACCCAGCTCGTTCGCTGAAAGGGCGTGAGTAGACGCAATCGAGGTTGCGTGGACTGTCCGGTGTCCGGTGTCCACATGTCCTCATTGCGTCCCATTGCGGCAAACCGCCGCCGATCGTATGGATATCGCACTGTCCAGGGGTCCTCAAGGTGGACCACTGTGTACTTGATTTGCTTCAGAAAAAGGCCGCGTCAATGTGCGGCCCGGACGTTTCACTGCGTTGGAGGCCCAAAGCGGGCCGGAAGGAGGGGTGTGAGCGCTTTGCGCTCGGTTTCGATGCGTCGATGACGCGGTAGGTGATGCCCAGAATAGGCGGTTTTGTCACGCTCGGCCGCGCGAAAGCTGGCGGGAAGTGCGCCGCTTTCCAAAACTTGACTTTGCGTACCGCTCGATAGACTGGATCACGCAATCTCGGACTTTATCCGGGAGATTCAAGGGCTCGCCATTGCAATCTCCCACTTTATGTCCGACTTCGGTAACGGCCCGTTTTCAATGTCCGACTTTATCTAGGACTTTGGTGCAGTGGCCGTGCCGAAGTTCGACTCCGGGTTCGACGTTGCACTTGCCTTCCATGAACCAGTGACCAAAGGAGTCGCCCTTGAAAACTGCAGTCTTTGCTATCGACGTCGGCTACGGCAATACGAAATACGCACACCGTGCCGCGAACAACGCCGTGGCCTCCGGAATGTTTCCGTCGCTCGCGCCGCTTGCGGCGAGCCGTTCGATCGCCGGCTACGGAGACAGCGTGCTGACCACCCGCAAGGTGGCCACCATCGTGATCGACCAAGTCGAGTACGAGGTCGGCCCGGACGTTTCCCTGACTGCCGCATACGGCAATACCGGACGCGCGCTGGCGGACGACTACATTCTCACGAACAACTATGCCGCGTTGCTCCTCGGCGCGATCCACTTTTCCGGCGTAACCCATGTCGAACGCCTGGTGCTCGGCCTGCCGGTTCACAACCTGAAAAAGTACGCAGGTGCGTTGATGGAACGGTTCACCGGCACGCTGGATTTCGGCGCGGGCCGCGTGAAGATCGACAAGGTGATGGTGATCCCGCAGCCGCTCGGCTCGCTCGTCCTCGCCTCCAGCAACCGGAAAGGCGGGTTTGGCCGCGACGTTGAACATCTCGTCGTCGACGTCGGTTACTTCACGACCGACTGGGTGTACGCGAGCGGCTTCGCGATGGACGACAAGCGCAGCGGTGGTATGCCGGGCGGCGCATCTCAGATCTATCAGCGCATCGCCCAGCTGATCGCACGCGACCAAGGCGACGCGGTCGAGGACATCGAGCGGATCGACAAAGCACTGCGCGAGCAGACGCCGTTCTTCTTCTACGGGAACGACATCGACCTGGCGCCCTATCTCGAGAAAGCGCAGCCGTTGATTTCGGGCGTCGTGAAGGAAATGCAAAACAACGTCGGCCGTCTGGCGAACGTTCGATCGATCATCCTGTCCGGCGGAGGCGCGGCACTCTACGCGTCCGTCATCCGACAAGCGTTCCCGCGGGTCGTCATCGAGGTGATCGACGCGCCGTGCCTCGCGAACGTTCGGGGGTTCCTGCTGGTCGGGGAATCGAGCGTCGCTCGCGAACGCCGGTAAGGAGGGGGCATGAGCGACAAGATCGAGATGACCATCACGATCAACGAGCTCGTGTCGCCGCTGCTGTTCGAGCGGTTGAGCGCGTGTCCGTCGGCCCGTCGCCGGGCCGCCGTCCTCAAAGCGTTGGCCGAATCAGCGCTTCGTCACGAATTGACCGGGCAGGCGCTCGTCGTAACGCCTGCAGTGGCCGCGCCGCTCGTCGCGCCCGCATCACCCAAGGCTACGCAAGCGCGCGCGACTGGCGCCGACGAGAGCGACGCGTTTCAGGTACTCAGCGTTGGCGATGGGAGCCTTGACGGCGCCGGCTTCGCCGACTCGCTTCACGATCAGCTCGGGGTATGGGCGTGACAGCCCATCGGTCGGTTTTTTCGCGGCTTGCTTTTTGTATAGACCTGAGAGAATTGCTGTACGAGGTAGGTGTTCAAAACGTGCGCCACGTCTTGCACCGATAGATAAGGAGAAGAAGATGCTGGAACTGATCGAGTGGATTCGCAACGGTGAACTGATTCACAAGCTCGCATCCCCCTACTTTTGGCTGGCTGTGGCGGCCGCCGCGATTGCTGCCGAATACTGCGTCGAGGCATGGCACGCCCATATGGCCAATGCCAAGGACGAGCAATGAACGCCGTCGCCGGCACCGCATCCACTATCATCCGTGGATTCCGGGCCCTCCCGTTTGTCCTGCGCCGCTTCGTTCTGGTCTTGGTGTACTCGCTGATCTTCATGGCCGGCGCTTTCATGCACAACCACGGCGCGGGCGACATCGCCAGTCTGTTTCTTCTTGTTGGCGCGATCGGCACGTTTTGGGCCGCCGGGGCGTGGCGAGTATTCAGGCTCATCCTCCTTCTCGTCCTGGTTATCGTGGGTGACTAAGCAAAAATCGGGATAGGGGCGGTCAGAAGCCTGACCGTTCCCCTCCCACACCACCCGGCGTGCGGGTCCGCACCGGGCGGTTCGAGTAGTTGAGGCTATGAGAGTCGGGGTACGCCGAGACGGTCGAAGTAACCAGTGGAGAGTACGAGGTGCAGCGCCCGCCCGCTGGTGTGCCACCATCGGCGGCTATGACCAGCGGCCTTCCGCGCCGCCGATTCCGACGCGCCCAGCGCTAGTAGTTCTCTATAGACTGTTGTGCCCCGACGCCAGTGCTTGAGCTGCAGTGCACGCAGCCGGTGTCTGATCCATTCGTCCAGTCGGCGGAACACCTTCGGTGTTTGTGCCAGTTGGAAGTACGCCTTCCACCCCGGTACGTATTGCCGTAGTCGCTCCACCACGGACGGCATGCTGCTGCCGCCAGACCGACGCGTGATCTCCCGGATACGCTGCTTGAAGGCTGCTTGCGCCTTTAACGAAACCGCACATTTGACCTGGCCACTTGGGTCACGCCACAACTCGTACCCCAAGAACTTTCGGCCCGTCGCTGGTGCGACCGCCGTTTTGGACTCGTTGACCTTCAAGCGTAGAGCAGAGTAGAGGCAGCGTAATCCATCCAGTACGCGTTCCCCCGCGCGCCGACTGCGTACGTAAATATTGCAGTCGTCGGCATAGCGCACGAACCGATGCCCGCGCCGCTCCAACTCTCGATCCACCTCGTCCAGCAACACGTTCGCCAAGAGGGGCGATAGCGGGCCGCCTTGCGGCGTGCCCTCGAATCGCTCCTTGGTAATCCCGTCGTCCATGACCCCGGCCGTGAGGTATCGACGGATCAACCGAAGGACGGCTTTATCCTCGATTCGCCTTGATAGCCGTTCCATCAGAACGTCGTGATTGACTCGATCGAAGAACTTTTCCAGATCCACATCGACGACTACGTCGTACCCGTCCCGCACGTGACTTTGTGCCATCAGCACCGCGTCACGCGCTCGACGGCCCGGCCGGAAGCCGTAGCTGTGTTCGGAGAAGCCGGGATCCATCAACGGTTGCAGGACTTGCAGAAGGGCTTGCTGAATCAGACGATCCGTCACCGTCGGAATCCCCAGTTCTCGCACTCCACCATCGGGCTTCGGAATCTCGACGCGCCGCACGGCCTGAGGCCGGTAGCTTCCGTCTTGTATTTCCTTCCGAATCCGCGGCCAGTGCGTCTTCAGGTATTTCGCCGTTTCGGTAATCGTCCTTCCATCAACCCCTGCACTGCCACGATTGGCTTTGACACGTTTCCATGCCAACACCATGTTCGTGGTCGAGAGGGCCTGCACTAGCAGTTCCTCCCGTCCTGAGCTTTCGGATTCTCGCCGTGCCGCACGTGCTTCATCGCGCCCCGCGTCCGGCGAAGCTTCACCTCGCCTCTCCTCGATTCGCTCCGGTTCCCCGGACTTCTGATGCCTTGCTCGTTCGAACGACATGACCGATCACTCTCCTACTCGTTCGGCCTTTCGCCCTAGCTAGTGGCTACTATGGCCTCTGCTGACTCCTTGCTCCGGCTCGTCACCGTCGCCCTTTCAGACGTAAGGCAAGGTCTCCCCAGGTAAGAACGCACTCCTTCATCGCACAACCGCCGTATTTACATCGCCTCGCCTTGGTCACAAGAGCTTCGCGGTCTTTTGCCCGCTCGCCCTGCTCAGCAATGCCTTCTATACGGTTCTTGTCCATCGGCTCACGATTTACGCTCCACGCTTCCTTCCCACACTCGGTCACCCTCATGCAGTTGCGCTTCACTTCGTTCGTTGTGACCAACTTACGGCGGGACTTACACCCGCAGGAGTGCGCCCATGCTGGGCGCACAAAAAGCGACTTCCCGAGGGAAGTCGCTTGTCTTCAGGTTTAGTGCGCTCGGCTCTTCTCTTTTTCTTCGAGCCACGCCATGCAAAAATCGACCGCCGGCTGGAACGCTTCATCCCGGAGGATGTAGCGATCGTCGCCTTCGAGCAGCCGGTCGATCACGTCGAAGCGCGGACCTTCGGAAAGGTCCGCTGCCCCCTCTGAGGCCACCTTGGGCGGCACCTCGATCACTTCAAACTCATCCAGCACCAGTCGAAACGAGCCCATCATTCACCTCGTGATGTGGCCCGGCGCAATACGGCCCGGAGGGGACGTATCCCCACCGGGTAAGAAAAAAAGAATGCCGGCTACTGCCGGCGCCAAAGTCACATTGCTGCGCACATCCCACTGGTACGGATCCGCGTCAGGTTTCTTTTCCGCGTTTCCTCACGCGCCAGTTGCCTAGGGCGTGTTCACACTATGCTGATTTAAGGTTATGCTTCGGAGATGGAAATCTCCGAAGCCCAATTCGAACAGAG